>PMBQ01000338.1 GCA_003152955.1 Candidatus Bathyarchaeota archaeon | reverse complement strand
GGCAGGCTACGCCATATTTTCGCCCGACATACTTAGCGATTGTTGCCTCGAACTCTCTTGTGCGATCTCCCTGGCTGATACGTCCTGATTCCACTACGTCAGTTACGGCTTTCTTTTCTTCTTCTCCGAGGCATGGTTCAGCTACGGGGATACGCCACTTCATTGAAATTCCCTCAAAATCTGTTCAGCCCGCTTCTCAGCAGTATGCTCACTGAAAATTCGTTTGCGCGCTCGCTCCATCACTTCCAACCGTGCTTTCTCATCACCCAAATATTGCCTAACAGTTTTCACTAGGGATTCGTCGTCTTCAGGATTGTAAAGGGCCACTTCGTCAGAACTGAATTTCTGTAAGACCTCTGGGAAGTAATCTGTGACCATAAAGCCGCCAGCGGCAGGAATCTCATACATCTTTGTATTGAGAGCACCAAGGTCGCGCATTGACGTTTGGTGAATGTTCAAGTTCACCTTCGTATCATGCCATAATGCAATACAGGACAAATACCACTGCAATCGCCCACTGTTAGGGATAGTCCACTGGTCACCGAAGAGTTTCACATCAAGTCCATTGTTTCGTAGAAATGTTATCTTGTCCTCTCGACCGTCGTATCGTGTTCCTAGAAAGCTAACATCCGGTGAATATCCGAATGGGTTTAATGCGAATGCGGAAGGCTCGACATAGAACTCTAACTCATACACGTTCCTGCAACCACGTTCCTGATATGTTGGAATCCGCTTCGGTGTTGGTGTCCAAATGTGACTGTATGGAGCTGTGTAGTATTCAGGGTGAGCATGGTCATCTATGGTCCAGATTCCTGTTTGAATCCCAACCTCGTTAAGTTGAGATATTGTTTCAGGCGTGAACGCTTCCCCTTTCGCAACGAACACAGCGTCCACATCAAGCAGTTTAACGGAGTCGAGTAGTTGCTTGTTAGGGTCTTGAACTGTTCGATAGTCGAACGGGTAAACCTCCACCTGCCGCTGCAAGTAGGGAACTAGCCAGCGTTCGAAGTCCTCCGGATTATGCAGGCAGGCGGCGAACAGTAGTTTCTTCATGTTTCCACAAGTTCCCGCAGGATGTGGTTAACACCCTGATTATTCAACGCGGACACGGTTTGTATCATACGTTTCACATGATCGACATAGTAGTTAGGATTCTCCGCGACTGCAAGAATCTTCGAGCTAATATATTCGGGGGAATCGAATCTTCCGACGACGAGGTTACGGTTTAGTTTCGTGTGAGGGAGCCAGTCAACCACGTTCGATAGTAGTGTGGGGGTTCCCATTGCCATCGCCACCATCGCCCCATAATTACAAACCTCCGCGTAGGTGACTTGCATACTTACAGCCGCAGACCCGAGCAACCCATAATATTCATTGTCGGGAAGCCAACCGTAAGATGTGTATTTGAGTTTGAACAGGTCGGCTATGTGGTCGAACCCTGTCCCAGTAAGATTGTTCACGTAAACATCAAGTTCAGGATGAGATTGCTGTGCGAGTGCTAGACTAATCAGTTGATTGCAGACGTTCTTGTACGTGGCTTTCGGACTGAAGAACACCGCTTTCCACGGCGTTTTCGGTTTCTCGTAGGCCTCATACTTAGTGTGGTTGAAGGGGAAAGGAAGTAGGATGATGTTGCGGTGCAGTTTTTGTAGTGGGTAGTAAATTTTACGCCCGCCCACAATGAGATAGTCCAACAGCCCCGAGTCCATGAGTTCGAAGATTGTGCTGAGATAGCTGAACTCGCATAGTTGAGGAGTAAAACCGGACTGCCCCAAACTTGACATGAACCAAACAGCCGTCCGGCAACCTTTTCCTTTAAGGTCTCGCAGTATCTTTTGATATTCGTTCGTCCATCCTCCAAGAATCACCAAATCACAGTCAGGATTAAGCGTCGTATTCGAATGGGTTACACCCTGAACAACCTCGCTGAGGTTTGTTAGGCAACTGTTCACGCCGGGAAATATTGGGGGGCAAAAAGTGTTAATCTTCAAGTGTTTCTTAAGACTCCAAATATTCATTAATTAGTCTACGGTGTGTTTGGCAGGCGATGGTTAGTTGAATCCTAATGGGGCTACCTTTTCGGCGTAGATAGCAACTGAGGCAATCCCAACGAAATGGGTGTTTTAATCTACCACAACGGCATCGGATAGACAACCAATATAGTCCTAGGTTTAACCAAAAACTCTTATCTTCACGCAANNAACCTCTCAACATAGTCGTGGGCTAACTTCTCGTTACTGTAATGGCGTCGAATCCAGCCATGCCCGAATGTCGGTGTAATTCTGCATACTGATGCTCGCATCCAATAGTTCAACTGGTGACCCATGTTTGCGGAATCATTCTGTGGAACTATGGATATGATGTCACAGCCCCCCCAAATCTCAGGGATCGACCCTGCATCCGTCGAAACAACAGGAACCCCACAGGCGAGCATTTCCCCGATCACATAGCAACATTGCTCCTTCCAACCCGGCAAGTCCACTGACCCGACTACGCCGACGCGCGCGCTACTCATCAGTTTCGGAAGTTCATCATACGGGGTGGTTCCATCGTTGATTTTGAGTGATAACCCCTCGGTTGCTTTCCGGATGGTGTCTATTCCTTTCTCAGGCACTTGGCGGCCAACGTACAGAACATCGTACTGTTTAGGAACGTCTGCAGGTTTGAAAGTGTCCGTGTCAATGCCAGTCTCCAACAGCCGAACGGTAGGCTTCTCTGTCTGAGACTTGGTAATTTCTTCAGCTTCCTTGTTGCCGCAAATCAGTAGGTTCGCATGTTCGAATACTGAGCGTTGAATCATTCTCATGTCAGGTGGAAGTTGCTTGTCGATTGGAATGTTTTCCCAGCGGAAACATGCAAATTTGATGTTGTTCCATCGAGCAAGTTGCAGGTTGATGGCTGTCTGCTGCCGCCACTGCTCCGTCATNNCGTTCTGGTGCTAGAACCTGCACCTCCGCAAGTCCCAAATCGTTCATTTTCTTCCAGAGCAAGTATTGACGTGGACTAAGTTGGTCGTGGCCAATCACGGTGATTTTCAACGTTCGTCCTTCTCTCCACAACCCAAACATTCGATGACAATTCTTTTTTCCCAGTCGTCATCTTCATGTTCACAGTAGAATGTGAAACTCTCAGAACCACATTTACCACATTTGATTGTGAATGTCAAACGGTTTGATTCACCTGTTCAATCGCCTTCAACAATTTTCCGTTAGGGTAGATTTCTATGAGTTGCTTCATGTCCTTCGGCAAACACCTGCCGCCATACTTGTTGCCGATTTGCCACGGATGATTCGGAAAAGGTGGATGCTCCGTCAGAATGTTGTTAATCAAATGCCCGTTTGCGCCGTATTTTTCGCAGATGTGCAGCATTTCGTTTGCGAAGCTAATGTTACAGGCTAATTTCGCATTGCTCCATAACTTGAACATTTCAGATTCGGTACTTGACATGAGGAATAGTGTTACTATTTGGGAGCTGTAGAGGCTTGCGAGAGCAACTGTTTCCGCGCCTGGAGGGCCACCGATAACTAGGAATGGTGGGTTTAACGTGTCTTTGAAGGCGTAGGATTCTCGTAGGAACTCAGGATGATGTACTATTACTCGGCCTGTTTCTTCGGAGAGTTGGTCGCAGGTGCCTGGTGGGACGGTGCTGCGTACTACAATGACGCCTTTACATTTCTCCGCTGCAAGTTTTCGGACGACTTCGGGAGCTACTGACTCAGGGGTGCAGACCATGATAATGTCTGC
>PMBQ01000383.1 GCA_003152955.1 Candidatus Bathyarchaeota archaeon | reverse complement strand
GGCCAAACAAGAAACGTTTCCACGATCGAAATCAAGCTCACGAAGAAAGAGTGAGCACTAGAACTCACGGATCAAAGTGGAAAACTTATCCAATTTTTCTCCTTTTTCTCTCGTCGCTACGCCGCGCAACTCGAATACAATCAATCATTTTCAGAACCTCACTTCCAGAATTCTAAGAAAAGCAGCGGCAGCCATCTTATGTGTGGTTTTAATGCTACGCATACATCTTCAGGTAGAAAACTGACTTTCTCACCAATAGAAAGCTCTCGTGAAATAGTCTAATGTGCTCGAATGGAATTAAGCATATTCTAACATGATAGCCCTGCTGTGGCAACCTGAGATTGATTACCCATGCACACCTCAGCTGAAGATCTAGCGGGTCATCTCTATGGTGAGAGACTGGCAAGAACATCAGTGTGGATTTTGGTAGGGCTCGGGGTGATCGAAATCGTAGCTGGGCGATTCACTGGCAGTATCGGCCTCACGGCCGATGGGAGNNTCACTCTTAGTCTGGCTTGGCCTCAGGATGTCGAGAAAGGACCCGGATGAAAGATTCCACTTCGGATACTACAAAGTCGAAAGCCTTGTGGCGTTCGTCACTTCAATTGGACTAATGGGGATCGGGGGCAGCATCTTGTACAGGTCCTATCTCGGTTTTCTCGACCCGAAACCAATCACACTTCCAGCGCTAGCTTTGGGAGTCTTACTCGTGGCGGGGACTGTTTCTATTTACAGAGCTCTTCAGATGAGAAGAATCGCAAAGGAGTTTAGCCTATCTTCTCTCAGGTTGAATGCAAGTAACGCCATCAAGGACGGCTCGGCGTCATTCTTGATATTTTTCACAGTGCTCGCGTCATCTTTCGGATTCAACCATATGGATGCGGTCGGCGGCATGATCATAGGAGTGTTCGTGCTTTTCATCTCCTATGTTGTTGTTAAAGAAACAACACTTGTCCTGATTGACGCATGCCACAACCCGGACCTTGTTGGAGGAATAAGAAAAATCGTTGAGGGTAACACCAACGTAAGAGTCAAAGACGTACTATTGAGACGTGTAGGCCCATACGTTCATTCCGAGATCCACATAGAAGTCAACAGCACCATGACCGTTGGTAAGCTTGATGAAATCAAATCCCTCATCGAGACTTCCGTTATGCAAACCTTTGGAGATATTCGCCGAGTTCTTATCGTAGCCAAGGCTGTTTCGGTTTCAGCGCCTCTGGCAAAGGCGTGAGACCGCCCTCCGCGCGAAGCAAACCAACTATCGAGGCTTTCAATGTGGTGGGTCTAAGGGTGCGCGCAAGCAAATTTGAACTGCAAAACTTGTGTGTACATGACTTGCCCGCAGAAAATTTCACCATGTGGAGGAGATTTCTATTGGGTGGAAGTATGTTTATGCAATATCGCAATAGTTGACCGTATAGATCAAGCAACTAGTGTTTCGACACCTGAATTCACATTGAAGACGAGCGGACGCGACTCCGGCCCTATAATGCAGTGCACATACCAACCATGAATGTGCATATGGGTATCAGGGTGGGGACACGGGAAGAGTCATGAGTTAGAATTTCGTTGCCGCATCGAGTGTCACATGCTCGTAAGCGGAACGATTGGAACCGAGAAAATGCTGGCAGATGCGTTTCGAAAGAATTCAGTTTCCAGATTACTAGTCCATATATAGAGTCTAGTGAGTGGTACCTTCATTGAAGGTGCTGAGTGTGATGACTGGATTTTTCGAGATGCTTTTGCCCTACGCCACCTATCTTGCTTTATTCTTGCGAGTTTGGGTTGGGGCGAACTTCGTTGCTCATGGGTACCCTAAACTGGGCAACGCGAAGGCGCAGACGCTTCAATGGACCAAGAGCATGGGAGTTCCAACAGTAGCAACTTACCTAGCGATAATTCTCGAATTCTTCGGAGGCCTATCCCTAATCATAGGATTCCTCGTCCCACTAGTTGGGTTCTGCATCGTGCTCGAAATGGCTGGCGCCATAGTCTTGAAGAAGACCAAAATGAAGGCCGCTTACATAGGTCAGAATTCGTACGAGATTGACATAACATACCTCATGCTGGCCATTGCTCTCATTGTACTGGGGGCAGGCGTAATCTCAGTCGACTCTCTCCTCGGAANNAGGGAATCGGTTGAGTCGGGCCGGTATGACTGACGTAGAACTGCGGGACTTCCTCTCTCAACCTTTGATCGCTGACATTGTTACGTTGAGGAAGGATGGCTCCCCACAGATCACGCCTGTCTGGTATGATTTCGACGGCACCTATCTCTACGTCTCGACCACCACTGATAGAGCGAAGGCTAGGAACATAAAACGCGACAACAGAGTCACCGTCTCCGTTCGAAGCGATGACGCTCACAAAGTAGTCCTCTTCAATGCCACTGCAGACATTCTAGATGACAAGGACCACATTACGGTCCGTAGAATAGCTGCAAGGTACATGCCGCCCGACCAGGTCGACGGATTCGTAACCACTCTGGAGACTAACCGAGTCATAGTCCGAGTTAAGCCGATCAGGTCGATTAGTTGGGACTTCACCAAGTCAGAGAAATAGAAGATCTTCTCAACCTGTGCATCGAACAAGCAGTGCATGCCCACCATTGGAATCACGCACAAAAATCAAGGGACAGTTCACATTCCATTGCCTGTCCCAGCAGTGCCACACACAAATCGTTGTTGACGTGTTGCTGCGGGAGAAGATTCTCGGTTGTTTCGTCTTGCCAATCAGAGACTAAACTTGAATGGTGCCCAGTGNNGTGCGTGACAGTAACACCCGCAGTGTGACAAAGCACAATTCCCATGTTTAAGGTGGAAGCACTCAGGACTCAACGCAAAACCGGCCAATTGGTGGTCAATGATACGCCGTCTCTATTAGGGCTGGTGAGTACCAGTCGAATATTGAAACCAATCAGTTTTACACGATACAGACAGAATTAGAGTTCACATTCTGTTGCCCACACCAAGAACACCACACACAAAATTGACGTTTGATTGTATTTTCCTCTTAACATGTGGCGTGTTGCGGGATGGTACCGCGATTTCAAATGGTGCAAGGATTTGTAATCGACCATGGCAGGGCAAGGAAGAAAGGCTTCATTTGCACAGAGGGTGCGAAAGTTACCTAGACAGCGATGACGTGTTTGGGTCAGCTTCCCGATAGTGACTGCCCACGAGGTTTATCGATTTCATGGGCCAGAAGAGGTTTTGAGACAAATGACCGCAACTTCTGCTGACCGTCAAGCTTGTG
>PMBQ01000047.1 GCA_003152955.1 Candidatus Bathyarchaeota archaeon | reverse complement strand
TCGATATGCACGGTAAGCATGACGTTGAAAAGATGCTTGGCATTCTCGCCAGATGTAGTCCATGCGACTTCCTCGGGAGGCCCCGGTTTCCTTAGGGACTTCTTGTTAGCTCTAGTTTTGAAGATTTGGAAGAAACCTTTTGCATTAGCAATACATATGGGGCGTCTCCCGACAATACTAGAGAAGTATTCGGTTGAATCAATTGTTGCTAGGCTTGCCCTAAAGACAAGCAGCAAAGTGCTTGTCCTCGATAATCGAAGTGCATCAGCAGTTCGGACTTGCCTTCCATCTGTGGATGTAGGGATCATCCCGAACGCAGCAGACTGCAAAGTGTTGAACCAGTACTATATGCCATATTCAGTGGCGAGTTTCGAGAATGATGTTGTGTTCGTTGGATGGGTCATTCCAGACAAAGGAGTGTTTGAACTGGTAGAAGCTTGTGCAAGAGCCAACGTCAAGCAACTTAGGTTTGTCGGGCCTTTCGAAGAGAATACCAGGCATCAGATTATGGACGAAAGCCTTCATCACAATTTGGACATTCAATTCACCGGGGCGGTAACTCATCCGGAAGCTATGAGAGAAATAAGCCGATCGAGGTTGGTAGCCCTACCATCCCACACAGAGGGATTCCCAAGAGTTGTACTGGAAGCGATGATTCTTGAGCGACCAGTCGTAGCTACTGAGGTGGGCGCAATACCCGAAATGTTGAATATTGGCGGGGACTCACCCAGCGGTTTGACGGTAGATGTTTATGATGTTGAAGGCTTAGCAGGAGCAATCGCTGCCGTGATTGGCAACACCGGGCTAGCGCGGTCATTGGCAGAAGCCGGCAGGCGAAGGGCGCTCGTAAACTATGATGCTAAGATTGTCACTCAGCAGCACATTGTCATGTGGACGCAAAGCTTGGTCAGAGCAAAGAACAAGTGTTGTCCTCATCAAAGGCAATACGATTTGTCTTGACAATTAGCTGAGTCTTTTCCCATGATGCCGCTTGTTTGTATTGTTCACTGAATCTTCGAAGTCCAGCAGGCACATTCCCTTCAAGGCCGAGTGCCTAGTCCTAGCTGCACAACGCAAAGCACTGCCCGACGGTGACCATGGCCGCCATAAGCATCTCGTACTCATTCGGCCACACACTAATGGACCTCGACAGGAATGATCAAACGATTCCCATCTGACATGCATAGCTATACGATCCGTCCGGTTGCCCAATAACTGGACATTGAAAGCCAATGTGAATATGCTCACCATTGACAACTTGATTGTCAGATGTGATTCGCCAACCAATGTGGCAAGGATTGATGAGACATGAACCTCATTGAACGGCCGCATTCGCCTCGGATGTGGATACTCTCTGAGCTTTATTACCCAGAACTGACCGTGCCGAGTCCGTTGCTAACGGAGTTGGCTGAGGCACTCGCCTCAAGACGAGAGGTGCGAGTAATATGTAGCCAGCCCACCTACTCAGCTCGGGGGATCCGAGCTCCTCGACGTGAGAAGCGAAATGGTGTCGATATTCAACGTGTTCTCGCTACTACATTGGATAAGGATGTTTTGCTGTATCGCCTGTTGAACTTCTTTACAATCAGTCTGTCAATTTGTTTCTCGGCACTGTGGCGTATTGGCTGCAAAGACGTTGTCTTGTCTGTAACGAACCCCCCTCTCTTGCCATTCTTGGTTGCAGTCGTCTGCAAATTGAAGAGAGCGAACTTCATTCTGCTGGTCCACGACGTATATCCTGAGATACTCATACGAGCTGGGCTGATCGGGCCAGAGTCCTTCATCGCCCNNGGTCGCGACATGAAAAAGCTCACGGCCCAGAAAGTCGACGACGGTGCAAGGAAAATCAGAATAATCGAGAACTGGGCAGACGTCGGGTTTATCAATCTTGAGCGGCGCGACGAGAACAAGCTACTTCATAAACTTCAGATGGAGGGACGGTTTGTTATCCAATATTCGGGGAACATGGGTAGGACGCATGGAATCGAGGATGTGTTCGAGGCGGCTCGCCTCCTCGAACTAGAACCTCAAGTATGTTTCCTGTTCATTGGGTCAGGTGCTAAGAGAAGGTGGCTTGAGGAGAAAATGCATCAACACACAGTGAAGAATGCCGTGGTCTTGTCGCCTCGCCCCCGAGAGGAACTCCCTGATTCGCTAAATGCCTGCGACATGGCGGTAGTTGCTTGCACCGCTGGCATGAGTGGCGTCTCGGTACCTAGCAGGATGTATAACATCATGGCGGCAGGCAAGCCTATAATTGCCGTGACAGACAAAGACTCAGAACTTGCGCTGGTGGTCCAGGAGGAAGAAGCTGGATGGGTAGTACCTCCAGGGCATCCGGAACAGATTGTAAAGACTATTCTTCATGGTCTAGCACATCCCGAAGAGTGTAGGCAGAAAGGGTAGAATGGAAGGCGTGCGGTTGAACAGAAATACTCCTTTGAGCGAATCCGTAAAGCGTACGATGATTTACTGAATGAGATCGGTTCTTTCCCGCAGATGTGACCTCCCGGTAACATTCGAATTGATGCGGGTGTGACCAGTCTCTGAATACTCGAAGAGAGAGCCATGGTACTCATGACAGGAGTGACGGGTCTAACTGGTCCTCGCGTAATTCGAAAGCTGTCCAATGTCTCCTTTCCAGAGCCGATTCGGTGTATTATTCGCTCGACGAATAACCTTAAGCGTCTTGGGAACCCTCATCTCAATCTTGATTTCCGTATAGGCGATCTTAGTAACAAGGACTTCCTCGAGACTTGTTTCGAGGGTGTTGATGAAGTTGTCCATATTGCTGGAATACACTGGTCAGAGAATATCGTTGAGTGCGCAAAGAGGTTCAAGATAGGCCGTGTCGTTTTTGTTCATACAACAGGCAGGTTCTCGCGCTTCAAAGCTGCTGCAAACGATTACATCCGTATAGACGATTTGTGCATTAACAGCGGCGTTCCGTACACTATCCTGCGTCCCACAATGGTCTATGGGGGTTCTCTCGACAGAAACATTCATAAACTAATCATATTCCTCGATACGCATAGGATTTTCCCGATCTTTGGGAATGGACGGAATCTGATGCAACCGGTGCATGCTGAGGATCTGGCAGATGGAATATTCCGGGTAATGCGGGCAAGGAAAATCAGTACAGGTAAGTGTTACATCTTGCCGGGTAAGCGCTCGATTACTTATGAAGCGTTGCTGAGGACAATAAGTAATCTACTGTCAAGGAATACAATTTTCGTCAGAATACCTTAT
>PMBQ01000240.1 GCA_003152955.1 Candidatus Bathyarchaeota archaeon | reverse complement strand
ACGTGTCAGCCGTCTTTACGAAAACCATCCCGCTCTCCGACATTGCCGAAGGCTACAAAGACATGGACGAGCGCAAAGAAATCAAAGTCTTGGTAAAACCCTAGTCCAAGTCATGACCAAGTTGAGCAGAAGCAACTTGGTTCTGGCATGATAGGCGTAAATTCGATGAAAGGCTTCAACGGGGTGGTTCAATTTGGCGGCCATGGAGTTTCTTGAAGCACTGAAATCCACGAGTGAGGTTGAGTTAACCGTCAAGAGATCAGGCAAATGGACGACGAGGCCGGTCTGGTTTGTCGTAGACGGTGCCACGATATACTTCTTACCCATGTATGGTACCGACACGAAATGGTACAAGTACGCTACCGCCAATCCTGAAATCGAGCTATCAATAAAGGGAAAGAAGGTACGCGGTAAAGCTAGACTGGTGTTGGATGCTCAAAAGCTGGCCGATGTGGTCGACCGCTTTCGGTCGAAATACGGTGAGGTTAAGAAGTATTACAGGAAACTCGACGCCGCAATTGCAGTGACGATCTAACACATATTTCTAGACAACCATCTATCTTACAGGGTAAGCTCTATAGTTCGTTCGCGCATTGGCTCTCCTGTTTGAGTTATTTCATAAGGTGGCCTAGGTGGATTCCCTTACTTTCACGAGAACCGAAGTACGTTTTCTTAGAAGCAACGAAATAGGAAGGCTTGCCACCATCTCAAGCAACGGAACTCCTCACGTCGTTCCTGTGAGCTACCTCTTCAAGGATAATGCGTTTCTGATTGCTGTGGACTATGATACTAGGAAACTTCGGAACTTGAGGCGGAACAGCCGCACCGCGTTAGTCGTTGACACACTGAGACCAAACCGAGGCGTTCTGATACAGGGCAATGCGAAGTTGATTGAAAGGGGCGCAGGGTTCACGCACACATATTCACAGTTCTACAGAGCTTTCGGCTGGGTCCGAGCAGATCCATGGAAGGAAGGCGAAGCACCATTCATCAGAATCACACCTGAAACAAAAGCAAGCTGGGGCTTCAGATAGAGATAGTCGCTTTCATGAGTTTTCTTCAAATCACTGGTACGATTGCAGCTGTACTTGAACCGTCGTCGTTCATGTAGTTTTGTGTGTGTGCGCACCACTAGACCTGTGTGTGGGCATGTTGATGCAGGCAGCGTGATTTGAACCGTAAGATGCGGGCGTTAGAATCTTTTTGGTTTCGGGGTGTCGTGGAGCTTCGTTAGCTATGATATTTTTTCGTATTGAATTGTGTGGCGATTTTTTCGGCCACGCTCACCGCGTATTCTATGTCTTCTATTTCGATTCCGCGGTGGGTAACCATCCTCACTCGGCCGCCCTCGACAGCTCCTGCCTTTACTCCGAAGTCGTTCATTTTCGCAACCCAGTTTGCTGCGTTTGTCCCTAGTCCTGTGACATCGTAGGCGACGATATTCGTCTGAACCTGTGATGGATCGAGCGAGATACCTTCAATTTTCGCGAGCCCTGTCGCCAGCGTTTTTGCGTTTGCGTGATCATCTTTGAGACGATCAACCATCGTCTCAATTGCGACTATGCCCGCAGCCGCGATTACTCCCGCTTGTCGCATGCCTCCTCCAAGCATTTTCCGGTAGCGCCTAGCATTATCGATGAACTTGCGATCTCCGACAGCTAGAGAACCGATTGGCGCACTCAGACTCTTGGAGAGGCAGAACATCAACGTGTCCACGTACCGTGTGAACTCGCGCGCATCAACATTCTGCGCCACGGCAGCATTGAAGATTCTGGCACCATCCATATGAACGCTCAACCCATGGCTTTTTGCGAAATCAAAAATCTCTTTCATCTGTGAAGGCGACCAAACTGTTCCGCCAGCGCGGTTATGCGAATTCTCGATGCAGATCAGACTGGTGGGTGGAAAATGAATATCCGGAGGCCTAAGAGCTGCTTCAATATCCTGTGAGGTCATGACTCCACGGTGTCCTTTGACAAGCCGTGGGATAAGTCCACCGAGCGCTGAGAAAGCGCCAACTTCGTAGTAGTACAAATGCGCATCAGCCTCCAAGATTACCTCATCACCCCGTTTTGTTTGACTTAGCACGCAAACTAAGTTCGCCTGGGTCCCGCTGGTGGTGAGCAGGGCCGCCTCTTTTCCCATCTTCTCGGCGGCAAGCTTCTCTAGACGATTGACCGTGGGGTCCTCTCCGTAGACATCGTCACCGAGCTCAGCCGTTCGAATCGCTTCGAGCATTTCTTCAGTTGGAAGCGTGACGGTGTCGCTTCTCAGGTCAACTACTTTCAAACCAACGCACGAAAGCCAGTTAGGGTCATCAGGCAAATATGCGTGCTGGAGACTTTCGTGACATCAAGTGATCCAGACAGTTCTCTTGGCCGTGAATTCGAGTAAGCCGTAACGCGAAAGTTCCGAACCCAGGCCGCTATTCTTCACTCCTCCGAATGGGAGACGTGGGTCCGACGCGACGACTTTGTTGACGAACACCATTCCTGCTTGGATATTGGGAACGAGCTTTTCGGCTTCGTCTGGGTCGCCCCAAATTGAAGCGCCCAGTCCGTAAGGTGTTTCATTTGCGAGTATTACGGCTTCATCGGAAGTCTTGAACTTCTTGAATATGGCCACAGGGCCAAAGACTTCCTCATCAAACAGCTTGTCCGTCTTCACGATCGTTGGCGGGATGAAGTTACCCTTCAATCCCTCTGCGAGTTCTTCCACTTTTCCGAGTGACTTGAGCCTCTTCACTTGGCCCGCTACGGTCTCTTTCTGTTTCTTGCTGGAGAGTGGTCCGAGGAATGTGTCTTTGTCAAGAGGGTTACCTATCTTGACTTTCGAAAACTCATCCTTCATTCGCTTGTAGAAGCTATCATACACCTTCTCATGGACAATGAATCTTTTTGAGGCGATGCACGATTGCCCATTGTTTTGCATTCGCGCGTAAGCGCAGTTCTTTGAGGCCTCTTCCAAGTCCGCGCTGTCGAGGACTATGAAAGGGTCAGACCCGCCCAACTCCAGCACGATCTTCTTCAGTTCTTTCCCTGCTGTTTCGGCTACGTTTGAGCCTGCTGCGGTAGATCCGGTGAGCGACATGCCATCTACGTATTGAATGGTGGCCCTCGCCACATCGTCCGTGGCAATTATGGATTTGAGAACGTCAAGGTTGAAGATTTCCTGAACCTTAAGGCTGCAGCCTGAAACTGATGATGCATGTTTCAGGATGACGGCGTTGCCGGCAGCAAGAGCAGGGACGGCTGCTCGCATAACCTGCCATACTGGGAAGTTCCACGGCATGATCAAGAGGATTGTGCCGAGCGGGTCGAATCTAACGTAACTTCTCTTTGCCTCAGTCTTAATCTGCTCCGGAGCGAGCATCGAAGCCGCGTTTTCTATCATGTAGTCGAATAGCAGCTTGCACTTTTTGAGTTCCGCTTCGCTTTGCGTTACAGGTTTTCCCATCTCGCAACTCATGAGTTTCGCGAGTTCTCCAAAGTTAGAGTCTAGATTCGTCCTGGCTTGCTTCAGCGCCTCGAGTCTCGCATCGAGATCAAGCTTCCAACCTTGCTGCGCCTGTTCTAGATTCACAATTTTCCTTCTGACGTCTTGGATAGTTTCTTCTCTGTACTTCCCCACTGGCTGTTCCGTGTAAGGGTTTACGGTCGTAATCACAAAGACCACTCTACCCCCTCTTGCGAAGTTCCTGTAGTTATTGTCTTTGACAAAATGTACTAAGGAAGGCTTGACCTCGCAAGATATTCGATCAGATAGACCTAGATGCTAGTTGAAATTCGGCGCCTATTCTTTCAGAGCCATACACACAGGGTTATGTTACTTCAACTGCAAGGAGTTTTGATAACGAGAACCAGTCCTCAACGACCTCTTTCGCTGCCTTACCGTAGTATTTCTCGTAGAGTGCAACTTTGGCCGTCCACGATTCTTCCGTTTGGTCTTCCAGCAAATGAGCGTATCCGGCGAAGTTTTTTCCACCTATTTCGAAGGTAACGTTGCTGCTTTTCTTGATATTCTTCATCCATTGAGTTTCTTTGCCTTCATGGCTAAGGTAGACTTTGTTACCGCGGATAGCAAACCAGAGCTCCACAGTGTGCGGGTTGTGGGTCTGTCGCCCGACGGTCGTCAGATGAATGAGCTTCTGAGACGTCATGCTGGCTAAATCTTCGTCTGCCATTGGTTTCACCTGACCGACAAGTAAGCGAACAATCATTTAGACTCCGAGAGAATTGTGAAGACTTCTCCGGGAGTCTGTGCTTGATATTTGAAGTCTGGCATCCTAGCAAGCACTTACTCAGGCGGCTAGGTTGCGATTCTCTTTCTACTATGCGTGTAGAGGCCCATGAGTAGAACCACCAGAGCGAGAGGAATTACTGGTTCTATGTTCTCCGGAACAGGTCTTGCACCAAAATCAAGCTCTGAAAGATATGGAGGTCCAACCAATCCGAGTCCGTTTCCGAAGGAGTCCCTGACGCTCAGCGCTACGTTGATTGCAGGCAGGCTATCGGGGGAGCTGTGTTCTCCGTACTGAAGCAATGGTTGAAGCGGCATTGATATTTCATAAATTCTATGAAGTTTGTTTGCATGTGGGGAACTGCCGAGTTTCTGTGCCGCATTGACCTGAGAAGACCACGAAGGCTCGTTGGCAGAATAGGAAATCGTAGTTTCATTCGCAATGCTTGATATGATGAATTCTGGATCTGCTTTGTCGCTCGTGCTCAATCCATCCATATTGAGGTCTAGAAAGATTGCCAAGTTTCCCGTGTAGTTCTTACCTTCTGAAGTATATGCTGAGCCGTTATCGGAGGGTACGTCAATAAGCCAATACAGCGACGAGTTGTCATATTTGCATCTCAAGTATGCTTGAGCTATTCCGTACACAGTACTGTAGACATATGAAAAATAGTACTCATTCGCATCATCCCATTCACCCGCATTCCAAACTCCGTCAATATTCGGTTTCACGACAGCAAAACCCGCAACTATGCTGTGATGATTCGAAATGGTTGTTGAGGTCTGACTGCTCGCGTTCGGCAATAGTGATGCTGCCGGCACGACTGCCAGGATGAGAAGACATGTGAGAAAGCTTCTCGCGAACTTGAGATTAGTCATAGTGAGCTTTCTTTCTGAAGTGTTCAACGATCTCAAGAGCTGGCAAAACGCTCCCCGTTCCTAGCGCCGTCAGAATGAGACCAGCGCTAACCAGCATCATCACGACCGGTAGCGCGAAAATCTCTGAGACTATGAAACCAACAATCAGAGCGGTTAGTGTTACCGCCAGCCATCTCGCAACTCTACTCTTGGTTCTGGGGTCAACTCTGTTCCGGCTCAACCAGAATACGGGGACCATTGGGATTGCAAGGTACACGAGTCCGATGAGAGAGCTGGCCGCCAAGCCTGCGACCAGAGCCGCGAGTTCCGGTTGCACTGCGACCATAGTATACGTCAGCGATGCGAACTGGAGCACGTCGATAAGTGGGTAGAGTGCCACTTTGGCGACTGTGCGCACTGTTGCGTGTGAGCTCTCATATTGCGCGACGGCGGGGCTGAATGAGTAGTACCACGCGTTGAAGACCTGCATGAAGTTTGAGCCGGCGAAGGTGGTAGTAATCTGTTGGTCGCGGAAGTTTCGGAGGAACTGCACTTGCGGCGCGAGTTCAGAGCCGTAAGTTGCTGTGGCGATGAGGCATGGGGATACCCGCAGGTACAAAGTGATCTGGTGAGTTAGCGAGGGTGTGTCGCTCGTTCCGGTTACTGTGAGCA
>PMBQ01000072.1 GCA_003152955.1 Candidatus Bathyarchaeota archaeon | reverse complement strand
TTCATTTTTGTTCAACCTTTGGCTGATGCTGAAGAGGTGATGGACACACTCTGCTCAAAAGCCTATGGCGTCTATTTCCGGGAGTAGCTGATCAGTTTACCTAAGGTGCGGACTCATGGTTTCGATCCAGACTCGGCGCGTCCCGCAAGCTTCAAGGGTATGTGCCGATCAGGTTTGCTGTACTTAACTTGGGCCCGTGGTCCAGCTGGTTAAGACGTCGCCCTCACATTGGTGATCAATGAGAACGGCGGAGATCCCCGGTTCGAACCCGGGCGGGCCCACCACGAACGAGTTGTGGTTTCGTCGTATGACCTGCGGAGTCGCGTGAGTCTCACGCCGGTTTTCTAAAAATCACCGTCTTGATCTCGGTCATGGTCTCCTCAATTGCAAATCTTACGCCCTCTCTGCCTAACCCGCTATGATTCATTCCTCCAAATGGCATGAAGTCAACTCTGAAATCACTTGCATCGTTGATCAGTACCGCACCAAATCTCAGCTGTGAAATGGCCCTTAGGGCGTTGTCTATTGACTTCGTGAATATGCCAGCGTGCAAGCCGTACCTCGTGTTATTACTCTCGTCAATGGCGTCTGTCATGCTGCGGAATCTTGAAATTACTACTACCGGACCGAAAATTTCCTGGCTGGAGATTGCAGCATCTCGGCTCACATTCGTGAGCAAAGTTGGCTTGTAGACGGCTCCTCTCCGTTCTCCGCCCATCATCAGCGTGGCTCCTTTCTCTACTGCCTCATGCACCAATCTTTCGACTCTGATGGCTTCAGATTCCGTGATCATGGGACCTATGTCGGTCGACTCGTCGAGCGGATTTCCAACTCTGAGGCGTTTCGCCTCTTCGACCAATCCCTGAGCGAGCTCATCGAACAGAGATTCGTGGATTAGAATTCGCTGGGCGTGCATGCAATTCTGTCCTTGACAATTGAAACCTGCATCCAAAATACAGCTCATAGCGAGATCCAGAGGAGCATCTTCCATGACGATGACTGGACAATTGCTACCCAACTCCATAGCTACCTTCTTCAACCCAGCAAGTTTGGCAACCTTCTCCCCCGCTTCCACTCCTCCGGTGAAGGTTACCACTCTTACATGGGAACTGGTTGCAAGTTCTGGGCCTAGTCTCTCTCCGTCACCAGTAACCACGTTAACGAGATCACTCGGTAGGCCGGCTTCTTGGAGAGTCTCTACGAGTTTGATTGCTGACAGTGGGGCTAAGCTTGCTGGCTTGAGCAAGATTGAGTTGCCGGCTGCTATCGCCGGTCCAACTTTGTGCGCGACCAGATTTAGCGGATCGTTGAAAGGTGTGATCGCGACAACCAAGCCTGCTGGAATCCTATACCAATACCCAGTTCTGTCCTGTCCCCTCGGTTCAGCTTCGAAGGGTATGGTTTCCCCATGAATCCGCTTCGCTTCCTCAGCCGAAAACTGCAAGGTCAATGAAGCCCGCCTGACTTCCTTTCTCGAATATTTGATCGGCTTGCCTGCTTCCCTTGCGATCAGGCTGGCAAACTCCTCTTGACGTTTCTGGATTAGCGAAGCTGCCTCTGCTAGAACCTCCGCTCTCCTATGAAGCGAGAATGTCCCGAGATGTTTATTGAAAGCTGCGTGAGTTGCATTGATGATTGCTCGCAGCTGCTCAACTTGAATCGATGGAACCGTACCGATTACTTCGCCAGAATACTTGTCTCTCACCTCAATCAAGTCTGCCACTCACCATCATTCCATTATTCTGAGTCGATGGATTGAGAGAATGTCACTTAGCAGGCCGTATCCTGCAGAGTCCCCTCCAGCCCCTGGGCCAATGACAGTCACATCTGGCTGAGCATCCATTGAAATCTGAAGCGCGTTCATGACACCGCTAATCTGTGCGAGGATTTCGGAATCTGAAACCAAGGTAGGTTTCACTCCGGCCTTGACGCGACCCTCTTTGTCTCTAGAAGCCGATGCGATGAGCTTGAGTCGTTTCGAATTTTTCGTGGCTTCCCCTATATCCTCGATGCCTATTCGACTTATGCCCTCCCTTTCCACCTCATTGAAGTCCAGCTCTGCATCCATCAAAGCGTTTGCGAGGATGGTTATCTTAGCTGCAGGGTCAAATGCTTCAACATCACCAGAAGAATCCGTCTCAGCATATCCCAGCTCTTGGGCTTGCTTCAACGCTTCGTCATAACTCCTGCCAGTAGCCATCTCGGTCAAGATGTAGTTCGTGGTCCCGTTGAGTATGCCTCGCAGCGCGGTGATTCTGGTGCCTGCTAAACAGAAATCATGCAAGTTGAGAACAGGGGTGCCACTCATGACTGTGGATTCAAATCTCAGATAGCGCCCCTTAGAGCGGGCCAAAGAGTGGAGTTTCTTGAAGCTAAGCGCAATGGGGCCTTTATTTGAAGTTGCAACGTCTATGTCGTTCTCAAGCGCGGCAACTATGTGACTGAGCCCAGGTTCGCCATCCTTCAAATTCGTCCATGTTGACTCGATCATTACGTCTGCGCCCGACGTTTTGATGATGTCAATCGATGAAAGTCCAGCTCTGCCTTTCAGACCTTCCAATCTGCTACCTTTCTTGATCAGCGTTAGAGCTTCGGACAAGTCGATGCCTTCGTTCTCATTTTGCAATGTTCCCTTCGCTGGGTCACTGATTGCCACAGTCTTGTAGTGAAATCCAAACGCTTGTTCTAGGTATTCATGATTTCTCACAAGGTGTCTTGCGCAGCCTTGAGCTACTGTGCCGAACCCCACGAAGGCGAGTTTTACCTCTTTCACAGCCAATTCTCCTCGTAACGATTGTGATAGGTCAGTGTATGGAAGGAGATTTGATTTTTGGTGTGTTGGGCAGAAGCGAGAACAGGGCGACCGAGGGGGTATTTTCGAAGTAGGCGATTATGATCGGGTTTGAATTGATGATCTTGTTGAGGCGCGAAAGCAAAGCCGCTGAGTTACGAGGCCTATTTCAGCTTGAGTTCCACAATTACTTCACCCTGCTCTCTGCGAGTGGTGAAGCCTAATTTTTCACATGCGCTGATCATCTTCATGTTGTCTGACATTATCATCCCGTAGATTACCTCAACGCCTTTCTCTCTTGCCACCTCAATCAGCATATCGAGAAGTTTGATGCCTAGCCCTTTCCTCTGATACTTGTCGGTGACGACTATTGCGAATTCTCCTCGCTTCCTGTTGGGGTCAAGAATTAACCTGCTGACTCCAATCTCTATCTTGCGATCTCCATCTCGAGTTTCAGCTATGAATGCCATTTCTCTGTCGTAATCAATGTTGCAGAAACGTACAAGTCCCTCATGAGGTAGGTCTTTGAGTATTTGGAAGAACCTGTAACGACTCGTCTCTGTTGATAGGCCTCGAATGAACTCCAGTTCCATTGGTTCGTCTTCTGGTCTAATTGGTCGAAGTGTGACCTCTGTTCCATCTTTCATTCTCCATGGCATGACATACTTTGAAGGATAGGGCATGATAACGAGATGACGGTGTGGCTCCGAGGGTTCTCCAAGTTTGGAGTCGATGATTACCTTAGCATCCAATGCGGAAAGCTTTCCATTCGCAACGGCTAGAGGATTGATGTCCATTTCAGTTATCTCTGGAAAGTCCACGATCATATTTGAGAAGCGCACCATGACCCCCTCCAAGAGTTTCAGATCGATCGGAGGTTTGTTTCTCAACCCCTTCGATAGTGCTTGGAAAACTTTAGTGTCCTCCATGACTCGTCTCGCAAGAACTTGGTTCAGTGGGGGAAGACCGATTGAGACATCCTTCAGAAGTTCGACTCCTGTTCCCCCCATTCCAAATAGTATTATCGCCCCGAAGTCTCGATCTTTCTTGGATCCGAGAATCAACTCATAGTCTATGTTCTTAACCATCTTCTGAACGTAAACGCCTTCGATTCTCGCGGTGGGCTTGGCGTTTCGACCTCTTTCCAAGAGTGTCTTGAAGCTATCTCGCAGTACCTGTGGATTGGCGATGTCTGCTATTACGCCCCCGATGTCAGTCTTGTGCAGGATGTCTTGAGAAGCTATTTTCAGGACAACGGGATAACCGATTTCCGTGGCAATCATGCACGCCTGATCAGCGTTCGTTGCTAACGCGCCTCTTGCCCTTGGAATGCCGTACGAGTCGAGCAATCTGCCGGCTTCATCCTGCGTTAATGCTCGTCTTTCCTTTGCAGCGTTGTTGATCATTACCTTGAGGTGGTTCTTTGGAGGTGAGAAATCGACGGAAAGTTCCTCTGGAGTTTCATATAGCAAATCGAGGTTTCGTCTGTAGCGGTACATGTACATGTAGGTCTTGACAGCTTCTTCTGGCGTCGGGTAGGTTGGGATATCTGCCTTACGGAATATGTCTCTGCCCTCTCTCACACTCTCCCCGCCCATCCAAACTGTTAGGATTGGCTTGTGTCTATCCGCCGCGATTACGGTCAAAGTTTCTGCGAGCGCGGTCGCTTGTGCGGCGCCCTGAGGGGTGTAAACAATGAGTAGTCCATCCACATTCGGGTCGGCCAAACATGCTCTCACAGCCAGTTCGAATCGTGTGACATCCGCGTCGCCCAGAATGTCGATGGGATTTCCGTGGCTCCAGAACGGCGGAAGATTTGCATCCATCGTGCGGATTGTTTCCTCGGAAAGTTTTGCGAGTTCACCTCCGTTGGTAATGATGGAATCTACTGCGAGAACGGCTGGTCCGCCAGCATTCGTGACAAGTGCGAGCCTGGGACCTGCGGGTAGGAGTGTCGAATCGAGAACTGTGGCGCAGTCAAATAGATCGCTCACCTCACTAACCATCACCACTCCTGCCCGTTTGAATGCGGCATCGTAAACCTCGTAGTCGCCTGCCATCGCACCTGTGTGGGAGGAGGCAGCTTTTGCGCCAGCAGCGAACTTCCCCGCCTTGATCACGATGATGGGTTTTGTGCGGGCGAAGCCTCTTGCTGCACTCATGAACTTCTTCGCGTTGCCCACGCCTTCCATGTAGAGTATGATGCTTCGAGTATGTGCGTCCTCGCCTAGATAATCGATCATATCTCCATAATCAATGTCAAGAGTTGATCCCAACGAGGCAAACATGCTGAATCCTATTCCAGCCCTTATCGCCCAGTTGAGTGTAGCCGAACCGAGCGCACCGCTTTGTGATATGAACGCGATCTGGCCGGCGCTGGGGTTGTCTCTCAGAAAAGTGGCGTTTAGATTTATCTGAGGTCTGAGAAGGCCTACACAGTTGGGGCCGAGGATTCGGATGTCATGCTTCGACGCAATTTGCTTGATTTCCTCTTCTAGTTTCGCGCCCTCGGGGCCGATTTCACGAAATCCAGCGGAGACTATTATCACGCCATCCGCGCCAGCCATCGCGCATTCTTCAACGATTCTTGGAACGGTCTTGGCGGGGGTTGCTATCACAGCGAGATCAACGTGTTCAGGGATCCTGGCGATGTTAGGATAGCATTTTAATCCCATGACGCTTTCCCGCTTGGGGTTTACTGGATAGATCTTTCTCTGATCCTTGCCGAGAAGCAGATTTTTCATTAACGCCTGTCCGACCGATCCTTCTTTTTCTGAAGCGCCGATAGCCGCCACGGTCTTTGGGTTCAGCATCCTATCGATTGGAGCCGAGATTGGGAGCACGTTCATTGCGTTTCCAGCTTCAGGCTAAGGAAGAGCTTGCAGAGAAATAACTAGCACCTCTTGATTTCCCTCACGAGAACCTACCATAGACGTCGAGGGAGGAGGGACGGCTTTTCAGTAGTGAGTTCGCACGTTCAATCTGTTTACACTGACATAAGTGATAAATCGATTGAAATGGAGGATTAGCGGACCATAGCCTGGACTGACTAGCCATAGGTTTCAACCCAAGCGCTAGCGAAGCTGCAGAGTATGCGCGAATGGCTGAGCCGCATGGCTTCGAATGGTTCTGGTTGCATGAGAATCATTTCATCAAAGATGCGCTCTCGCTTCTGTCTTCAGCTATCTCAGCAACGGCGAAAATCTGGGTCGGTTCAGGTTGTGTGACTATGGTAACTCGTCATCCGCTACCGGCTACAATGACCTTTGCCGCTCAACGAAATGTCTGGAGGGAGAGCGGTGATGGGTGTAGGCCTTGCGGGGTTTCCATGGCTGCCCAAATTAGGAGTAAAGATCTTTCCAGTCGGACGGACGGAAGATTCGTGTATGTAGTGACATGTGACACGCACCTAATTTTGCTTTGTGAAAATTCAGAATTAGGTAGGGGGCGTGATCAAACCGTTTCTAGGCAACTTGAGCTGGAGAATTCCCGAGTAGTTAACTGCTTGACCGTTGTCTATTTTCACGTAGTCGCCTTTCTGAACCGGCTTCGCGAGATTCCTGTAATTATATCTTACAAACGTGCGACCCGTCTCATCCTCGAGAACCAACATGAACTGGTTCATGTCGACAATCTTTCCCTCGATGTGAATGTTCCGCATACCGTTCCGTATTTCATCAATTCTCATCCAAACTCATTCTCCACTTGCTTGCGGTCTAGACCAGGTTCTGGACGTTGACGTGTCCGACTAAGCCTTTCGTTGCTTGCCTTCCTCCTTCTTCTCTGGGTTGCCATTACGTCGCCAGTACCAGTAGATGCTCTTCAAACGTTGTCCCCACCGCAAGCCACTTGTTTTCTCACTCGTTGCACAGAAAAGGTCAATCGGTTATGTAATCTTCTCGGTTTTGGTGTCATAGTCGTCTTGTTTTGGTTACAATCGGATTCTTGACGTCTCTTTGCGAAAAGATGGCCGCAGTTGTGCTGAATTAGGACGCTGAGCAATTGGTATAGCTTTATTTACGCTTGCACGCGCAGTAGTTGCCGGTACGCTTCGGATGCTACTTTTGGGTAATGTCTGGTGCGTAACTAATCGAGAAAGTGGTGTTAGTAGAGTATGAGTGAAGAAGGAAGATTTGGCGATCGAACTATGTACAAAGTTACTTGTTCGGACTGCGGCGCTGAAACCGAAGTCCCGTTCAAGCCAACTCAAGGCCGTCCGGTATATTGCAGAAGTTGCTTTGAGAAACACAGGCGATACTAGGTTTAAGACCGAAGTAGTCGTCTACTCATCCTTTTCCTTTTCATCTTTTATCCTCCTGTCGGTTCTATTTCTTCCAAGGTTATGCTGGGGTCGGGATTGGAACTCGAGAGAACTGTTTTAGGACGGAGAATGGTCCGCAACTTTCAGCGAAAACCTGTACCGCCCGAGGTGGTAGAAAGAATTCTGACGCTTGCTCAGCATGCGCCTAGTGCTGGATTCACTCAAGGTTGGGCCTACGTTGTGATCACCGATGAATCGATAAAAAAGAAAGTCGGACAGATCCAGGGCGAAGAGGATTACTTCTCAAAACGTACTCACAAGTTCGTTTCCGAAGCTCCAGTACTGGTCGTGGCTTGTACGAGTGAGCAACTCTATCATGAGCGATATCGAGAACCAGATAAGCTTCAGGAGGATGGAACCGAAATCCACTGGCCAACTCCATACTGGCATTTCGACGTTGGCTGTGCCTGCATGCTGATTTTCCTCGCGGCGGTCAATGAGGGGTTGGCAACTGCCTTCACAGGAGTTGATCGGATTGCGGAGTTGAGGAAATTGCTTGGCATTCCCGAGCATTTCCATCCGGTTGGTGTGATCTCCATCGGCTACCCGGCGAAAGATGTGAAATCTTCTTCGCTCAAACGAGGTCGGAAGCCCTTCAAAGAAGTTGTGCACTACGAGCATTGGTAACGCTTTCTACGTAGGTTGTGCGCGTCAACTAGAACAATTTGTAGACTGGTGACGAAAGGCAAGTAACGCCTCCGTCGCCCTTACGAAATTCTGACATTTCAACTTCAATCGGTTCGTAGCCTGCCTGTTTCAGTTTCATTGCTGCTTCTGGAAAGCCAGATGGAATCATGACTTTTCCATCTCCAACGTACAGGGAATCGCAGGCATACGTCTCCTCTTTTGGTATTGTGATGAATCGAAAACCGGGAAAGGATCGGGTATCAAGTAACTCGGGGGCAATGATCATTTCTCGGTCGGTGAGATAAGAGCAACCACACAACAGATGGAAAAGACTGGTCTTCACGGGCGTCACCACCTGTTCAGATAGGTACGTGGCTAGTTGTTTGATGCCAGCTGAATTGGTTCGACTGGATTCTCCCACGAATATTCCATTTTCTGTAACTACAATGTCGCCGCCTTCGAGAGTGGCTGGATGGGATACGTATTCCGTGTTGCCCACCTCGATGCTGCAATTGTATAACTCATCCGCGAATGCTTTCTCCTCCCCTCTGCGCTTCGCTTCACCGAATCTGCCCATGATGGCATGGGATCTTCCAAGAAGCGCGGGGTCCTGCATGAAGACTGAATCTGGAAATTTCTCAAGGGGTGGCGCTTCCACCACTTTCACACCACACTCTCTCAGAATCGAAACGTATTGCTGATGTTGCTCTCCTGCAAGTTTCACATCGATCTTGCTGCTATCGGGATTAGTTGAGACGCAGTCGATGTAGCTTTTTGCTGGGGCTCGAACAAACGCTAGGTCAAACAACCGATCCAATTACTCAATCACTTCGTGTCTTCTGGAGAATCGTGTTCAGCTTTCGTCTTCTCACGTGTCCGATTTGAATTTGATGCCCAATACTGTAGCGATTTCGGTCTCGGTCATTCCTGTGATTTCGATGACTTTCACGTTCGAATGAAAGCCAGCAACCAGTTGTACTTTCGAGGATGGTGTTCGGAGCCTTTTGGACAGCCATCTTACAATCTCGCGATTGGCTTTGCCTTTCACAGGGGGTGCAGCTACATGGATTGTGAGTGTGCCATCCGGCTCGCAGATCAGTCTGGTCTCGCTTCTCAGCGTCTTCACGTGCACCGTCAATCTGACGCTTNNGTTCAAACTGCCAGCAGAGTAGACGCCAAAACAACGGCGGCTATTCTTGAGTTCTTGAGAAGTTTGAGAGGTACTCTGGGCCTCTCTTGGTATTGAGAATATCATCCTCGATTCTGATTCCCCCAATTCTTGGACCGTAGATCCCAGGTTCGACGCTGTGAACCATTCCAGGAATCAAGATGTCTTTTGACTCTATGTGTAGTGCCGGAATCGGTTCGTGTACTCCCACACCTATCCCGTGTCCAAGTCGATGGACCAAATATCTAGACAGCCCGTGGCGTCCGATAGTCTCTATCGATATCCTAGCGATCTTGGCCGCGCTGACCCCAGGCTCTATCGATGTAATCGCGGTTGTTTCAGCATCAAGCACAGCGTCCAGGAGGTCTTTCTGTTTCTTACTTGGCCTTCCAACAACAAATGTCCTCGTTGTGTCAGAACTGTAGCCGTCGGCGATCACGTCAAGTTCCAGCATTGCAAGATCACCGTGTCGCATCTTGCGGCGTGTGTTTCCGATGACGTACTTGTAGGCGTTTGCAGTAGTTGGTCCGGAAGATACAAAGGCGCAGGCAACAACCCGATCAGCTCGACGCTTCAACACCCCTTCGGTTACGATCTCATGTTCAATCTCGGTTGACAGCTCTATTTCAGAGAGGCCAGCTCGAAGGTTTTTTTGGAATGTTTCAAGGCCAATTCGTGCTATACGATTCGCCTTCTTAAGTGCCTTCACTTCCTCCTCAGTCTTTATCGCTCTTGCATTGATCAGTAGGTTTGATGTATCTTTCAGGCTGTATGCGCCGAGCTTCTGTCTCAAGACTGTGAGTGTCTTTTCACCGAGCACGTTCATTTCATACCGTAGAGGCGTCCCGAGAACAAGTTCCCAGTTCTGCTCAACACCGACTGTGCCCGAGTTCAAACCAAGATCTACCAAAACTTGGTGTACCAATTCCGTGCCTACTTCGACACTGCTGCCCAAGTGCTGGAAGTTTTCCCATTTGTAGAGTCTTACGTCAGAGACCCAAGTGTTTGGAACAGTTTCGCCTCCCGGATGAACCAGAACCGGGTCTTTCTCAAGTGGAAAAATCAAATACGTGAGTCCTCGACCACACCATGCTCCNNTCTCGCATCATTTCTCGAAGCCGGTCGAGTTTCCTTATGTCACGAATCAATTTCCTTGCGCCCGACGCTGCCTGTGTTTCAAGTTATGTTAAGATGTTTCGTACGTAAGAACCTCGATTGCAGATTTGCAAAAGAAAAGTAAGGGGAAAGTT
>PMBQ01000170.1:2887-3163 GCA_003152955.1 Candidatus Bathyarchaeota archaeon | reverse complement strand
GCTCTCGCACCAGGAATTTTCCCTCCTCCTAACTTTGACAGGTGTTTCCGAGACCTGGTTAGAACTGAGGATAACCTGGATTGTACTTTGTCCAACATGATTACATGCTCGCTTTCAAGTGTGGTGTTTCCGCGTCGACAATTACTGCCCGGCGGTAGGAAACTAGATAATCATTTCGGTTGGTTGCCATCTAACCGATGTTTTGGATGGCTGGTCTTCTTTTTGTTGAGCTCTTGGACTGAATCGCGGCGGCTGCAGGTGTGCGCAAAGGTTTTT
>PMBQ01000170.1:0-2852 GCA_003152955.1 Candidatus Bathyarchaeota archaeon | reverse complement strand
TACGGAAAGGATTACACTCTTCTTAATGAGCTGCCTCAATCCTTGCGAGTTTTTCGGTTGGGACACAGGGAACCGTCGAGAATAGCGCGCACTCTACGACGCAGACTGAGAATGAAGAGCGATTTCCCGGATGAGTACAAGGGCTGGTACGGCCCCGCTCATTCTGTTGCGAGAGAAATCCTGCAACGAGAGAAGTTCGATTTGATCTACAGTGCGTCTCCAACTTTCACAACGGCTCTTGTTGCTATGCGGCTGAAAAGGGAGTTCAAGATTCCTTGGATCGCTGACTTTCTAGACGGCTGGGCAGTAAACGAATTCTTCAAGCTAGAATGTGAAAAGACCATCATTCAACCGCTACGCTGGTTCTACGAGACACGAGTAAGACGAGCCGAAAGGAGTATTTTGAGCTCTGCGGACAGAACCGTCGTGATCTCTTGGGATGTCAAGCGTAAGTTGGTCGATTTGCATGAGGGGCTGGACGACAGAGTAGAAGTGATAACCGATGGCTATGATGAGCACACCTTTCGAGGTGTGACCGAATCTCACTTGTTTCCTGGTCGACTGTGCATAGTTTTCTTGGGCAGTTATTACACTCCCTTCAGAGAACCAATAATCAGATTTCTGGATATTGTAAACGAGTTGCAGCCGGGTGCAGAGGTCGTCTTCGTGGGGCGTGCTGCTGTCCCTGTTCACGTCCTCAATATGCGCACACGCAACGCAACATGTATCATGCATGTCCCAAGAATGAAGGCTCTCTCATTTGGCGCGGGCAGCGACTTCCTATTCGTGGTCATGCCTAGATTTGCAAAGTGGATCCCTACGAAGATCTATGACTACCTCCGTCTAGGCAAGCCCGTTCTAGCACTTGTCCCTGAAGACGGAGACGCCGCCAGAATAATCAGAGAATCAAACGCGGGATTTGTCCTATCCTACGATGTCGGCAAAATGAGACAACAGCTTGGATCCATTTTTGAACGATGGAAACAAGGCGACTTCGAGAATTTCAAACCCGATCAAGCGTATGTCAAGCAATTCGAAAGGAGAAGGCTCACGGAAAGGATGGCCAGGGTTTTCGATGATATCGCGGGCTAGAATCTGGGGCTGTTTTGATCTCAACTATTAGGAGCTACTCGCCTCGGGTCTTGGCCGCGAAGGATTTGTGGGCATCCCAATCCGAGGCTCAACGAAAGCCTTCTTGAAATTTTTGCAGGCCTCAGGAGTTTGTGAGCGAGTACCATGCATAACTGGTCACAGACGTCGGGCGAGAACGATATATTCTGTTCGTGAGAGAACTCCCAACCGTATCGATGCCAAGTGCTTTCTTACTTGGTAAGTCTTTCTGACCTTGTTCCAAGCGAAACGCTCGAAGAAGTTGCCAGTGAATCGTGATATAACCGTTTCGAAACCAAAGCTCTTGAGGATATGGTGAATCTCTCTCGGTCTCACTATGTGGTGAACGAATCCTTGCTTGAAGTCATAGTGATACTTGACGTAGATGTACTCTAGAGAACCGAACAGGTTTGGCACTTGACAGAGCAAAAACCCTCCTCGCTTCAATACGCGAGTCTGTTCAGCCAGAATGCGACGCCTGTCCTCGTATTCGAAGTGCTCCAGCAGTCCGAGCGAGAACACAAGATCAAACGTCTCGTCGGGATAGGTCATTCTCCTAGCGTCTCCCACTCGAAACTCGATTTTATTATCCTCGAAACCCGCAGGATCTGAATCTAACCCATAGCACTCGCACGTGAGGTTGTCAGCGCACCAACGTAGCCATCGCCCATTGGAGCACCCTACTTCAAGCGTTTTTCCTATGTCTTTCTGAGCCAAGTATCGGTTTAGGGTATCGGCCAGCTCGATTTCCCATTCTTGTTTGAAGATCGGGTATTTTGGAAGAGATTTGATGTGCTTGTTCCAAATGGGAGCAGGCACGCGATTTCCGCTCACTAGCCTTTCCCGGCTTTTCAGGATAGATTACTTCTTGGTTTACCTACAAGGCCTCCTTCCATCAATGTTCTAAGTTTCTTCTCAAGATCTTCAATCCTAGTTTTGTCTTCTGAGGTCAGCAAGTTCTGTGCCTCTAGTAATCGTCTGGAGAGTAGAAGAATCTCCAAATATGTGGGGGTGAAGGCTTCTTTCCAGTATCCGGGAAGCATCTTGTAGTAATACGGACTTGCTTCTACAACGATATCTTGTTCTGATTCGTAAGCCATGCTTCGTTTCAGGTGTGCCCAGCCGATTGCGACTGAAAGCGGCACTCCAATAATCGTGGCTAGCACGCCGAATATGGTGAAACTCGGGAAGATGCTGAGTAGTGAGGGCACATTTCTGATCGCCAGGTAGTAGACTGTAACTAGCGTTGAGGCGAATCCCAATAGGAATGTGAGGTAAGTTGAATATCCCAGCCTGAAGTAGTACCAAGCTCTCGTAACATAACGATGGATCCTCATATACTGTACTCCGACTTGCCTAACGTCAGGCGGGAATAATTAAGCGAAGTGGATTTTGGCTTCGGACAGCGAGGCAACTCCTATGTGGCTGCTGATAAGCTCGTATTCGTGTTGTAAGACGGTCGATTACCAACTCTGTTTCTCTAGCTTGAATAATGTACATTGATAGTGGTGAGCGTTGCCTAAACTTCAGAGTATTCAGGATCTGTGTTCTTCATACGATATTCCAGTGGCAACTCGATTCATTCATCCGTCGAGATAGACTAGAACCAATGGCGACGACAGGACACGCAATACGCTTCAGGGGAGACTGTGTACTCTTCGAGAATTTTGCCACGCTGCGGACATTGCATTCGATATTACCGACTCTAATCTAAGGCCTTCGTGAATAAGCCTTTTTTGCAG
>PMBQ01000107.1:5334-5768 GCA_003152955.1 Candidatus Bathyarchaeota archaeon | reverse complement strand
TATCAGTTGTCGCAGGCTATGAAAACGAGTACGACTTGGGGAGTTTTGATTGAGAAGGTTGTCCCGGGCGGACCGGCGAGTAAGGCAGGGTTGAGAGGCGGAGCGCAGAACGCGACGATTCAGGATCAACTGTACATAATCGGGGGTGACATCATTGTGTCGTTGAACGGGAACAAGATTGTGAACTACGATGCGCTGTCGGCGTGGATGGAGAGGAATGCTGTGCCTGGGCAGACGGTTCAGGTGGGCATCATCAGAGACGGCAAGCAGATGACNNGTGATCGACTGCTGCTCAGAGGATTCTGAGCAGTTTTCTTCCGTATGTCTGGGCAATATGCTTCTGTTTGATTCAGTGGCCTCTGATTGGTTTCGGTCACTTTCTCGCTTGAAAGGGTGTGAGCCGACCCGGGGGGGGGTGGTGTAATTTTTTGGGG
>PMBQ01000107.1:3737-5281 GCA_003152955.1 Candidatus Bathyarchaeota archaeon | reverse complement strand
AGACTGTGGCTCGAAAAGGTTCTTTAACGCTCTTTAGGAATATTTGCCCTTGCGGCATGGTCCGTGTGGTAAACATGAAACACGAATCAATAACTGACAGTTTGGACCTGCGGCCACGGTTGGCCGCTTAACTCCCCCCTTTTTGTTCAACAGTCGTGCTTGCAGTCTTACTGGGACCGTTTTCATTCGACGGTTTCATTCTCCTGGACCTTATGACCCATATCGCTATGACCGCAATCGCGACTGCCGCCGAAACGGCGATGATGGGGCGATAGCTGGTGTTAGAACGCGTTGTAGAATTCGTGGTAGAATTCATGGCAGATGTAGTTGACGAGGTAATTGGTGGCAGGGGCATCTGGTTGAACGTGAACGTACTGTTAGTCTGTTCAGACGTTGTCTCGCTCTGATTCGCTAGGCTACGTGCAAGTTGAAAGTCGCCACTCAAGAAACGTTGCCATGCCTGTCCGAGGGTGACTTGCGCTTGAGCGGAACCCTGCATTTTTCCAGATGCCGAGGCGTTTTGGATTGCCGCCTTCGCTTCGTTCAGGTTCTTGTAAGCAGCCTCGGCCATGTCCATGGAATCGGGCTTGCCGAATGCTACGACATACGAACCATTAGGAAACCTGTCAAGCAAATCCACGGCCAGGTTGAACGTTTGATTAGTGTACAACGACTTGGCCTGGTTGCCAATGTCGAAAGTCGGATGCAGCAACTGCCATCTTGGGCCACTTGTTGGGTTAGCGTCCTGAACAATAACCGGTCCGTTGTGAAGCCAGTATTTCGCTTCGTTAACGTAGCTGATGAGTATCCCCTTGTCGGGGAGCACGCTGTCGAACCCTACCTGCTGCCTATCCTCGACGACGAAGTATGTTGTTGGAGTAAGGTAGATTGTGATGGCCTGGGTTCCTGATGTTGGGTTCTCTAGCGGGTTGAGGGTTGCGGCTCCTTGCTGGTTTGAGTACACCTCCCGAATTCTGTTCTCGGGGATCCAGCCGACGTGTATCTTTCCCCAGGCACCGATCTGAGGTCGCAGGTTCGCTCTTGACATCAAGTCCCAAGGACCGACGTATATGGCGGCCACCCGAAAGTCGGCGGGATCTGTGAAGGCGATTGCGTAACTGTACAAGTCTGGAAGACCTAAGGAAAGGTGACCGAACTCGTGAGCGTACACGTCCCAGAGCTGGTTCTCGTTTTGAGCTGTCGCAGCAGTTATCGTTACACCTTCGTTCGTTGTGACGATGGGCTCTTGGAAGTACGTGTAGCCCCACACAGAACTGCCCGCGCCTGCAACGAAAACGTAATCGTACCGCCTATAATCTACCTCACTATCCCAGGCGAGGATCGCGTCTTTGAGAAACTGGATATCACGTCCATTCCGAAAACCGGAACCAGTCACTTGCGCTAGATCGTAGTAGGTTGACTTGTTCTGAAGCATTTTCCAGCTTGGCGTGACGGTTCCGACGATCCAAGTTTGATTGTACGAAACCTCCGTGTAGTATTGATTCAATTTTAGAAGCACGTTCTGGTACATTTGATCAGGCGTC
>PMBQ01000107.1:0-3716 GCA_003152955.1 Candidatus Bathyarchaeota archaeon | reverse complement strand
GCCAATCCAACCATTCCATTAGAAATCGGTTGGCCGGAGACATCCTTGATGGTGATCTCGGGGTAGTCGTCGATGTATGCGGTTATGGTTGGAACCGTACCGTAGATCTTGATTCTCAAGTCGTGCCAATCAGTCATGTTGAGAGGGTAGGAGGGTTCTTCACGATAGAGCAGCTGATCACTTCCCTGTCGCCTTGACCAGAACTCAATGTGATCCCTGAGGAGTGCGATACGATAGTAATTGCTTGAATCTTGGAATCGAACCAGAAGATCATCCGAGGAGTTAGTGTTAGTGAGACTCTTGATTCGGGCGGAGAAGACGTAGTCGGTCCACGAAATTGCTCCAGAGGAGATTAATCCTTCTCCCTTGTTCGAGGTTCCGCGCAACTCCCCACTCTGAACAGCCCAATCCCCTTGAACAGAATGCCATTTGCTTAGGCCCTGAGAGAAATCATCTTGAAGCAGGATTTGATAACTTGACGGAGACACAACCCCCCGCGTTCCAGGCACAGTGAATGGGAGTGCCAAGATTACGAGGCAAGAGAACGCGAGGATGCGCCAAAACTTCATGCGTTGTGGATGTAGCGGTTACCTCTTAACAATTGTCGTTGCCTCTGGTACGAGTTCCACTGCTGTAAGCGACCTCTTTTGCAACCGAGTGATTTGTCGTCTGAATTCAATCAAGTGCAGTTCCAGATTGGGCAAATGAGGGAGGTAGTGCTTCCTTGAACCAGTCGGGGATGACCCGCCAACAGTCACGTGCTAGTCGTGTGAAGCTTCCGTCCACAATGTAGAATCTGGCCATGTCGTCTTCGGCTCTTATTGCGCGGCCGTAGGCTTGAATGACCTCCAACATGGCTTGGTTCTGGTACCAGGCTCGATGTCCCATCTCGATGCGCCGCTTCACTCGGTTATCGCCCAGGTCTGGGAATGGGACTTTCAGTAGGATCTGCGTGTCACACATGTCGTATTTCCAGTCTTGGCCTTCGCTGAACGCGACTGAGACGAAGACCTTACCGCGTGATTGCTTCCACTCGTTCAGTTTCTCCTCACGATCTCTACTGGAATGTATGATTAGTCTGGGTTTGAGGTGTTCTGAGATGGATTCGACGAGGGCTCTTTGATGTCGATAGGAAAAGCAATGGATCGCAACACTCCCCTGCTCCTTCTCCAGAATCTCCTCGACGGCTCTGACTGCCTTGGGCATGTTGATGGCTAGGTATTGGGCTGAGAGTGGTCCGACGGTTGCGTCGATGATCGGGCGGTTTTCCACTGGGAAACTGCTCGGGACCGTGAGGAAGGATATTTCATCCTCCTTCAGAAAATCCAGCAGCCCAGTCATCTCTGCGTATTCTCGGGGGTTGAGGATGGTGGCTGATGAGATGATGTAGTACTCAGCCCGCTTCCAGACAAGGTCACGGATGAACTCGCGGCCGAAGACGGGCTGAACGGTCAACTGATCATTTCTCACCTGCCAAACCCATTCCGTCTTCGATTTCTTGTAGAGCTTGTAGTTGGCGAGGTATTGATCGATTTTATCCAAATCGTCGGCTTGGACTGTTGAGAGGCCGGTCGTTTCAGCAATCGCCTTGGACTTATCGAGTATGTTTTTCAAAAGATCCTCAATGGCGTCGAGGATCAGCTTCACGTCAGAATCCCTGTGCAGATCGAGCAATTGGGGGAGGACCTCATTGTAGACCTCATAGGGAATCGTGAATGGCGTCACCCTTACTGAGACGTGGTTGAGGCATTGCTCCTCAAGGTTATGCGCCTCATCAAGGACCAGGAGACTTCTGGATCCGAGGTACGATTCGCTCCCCTCAGTTTGACTTTCAGAGGCGAGGTAGGAGAGATTCGTTAGAATGCTCGGCGCCGAGACCGCCGCCCTCTTCTGAATCCAGTACGGGCAAACCTCGAAGCGCTCCTGGCAACGGTAGCCCTCGGTCACGCATTTGCCCACGTCTACCCGTCGATGGGGCGGATAGTAGCATCGATAATTACGGCGGCCCCTAATCTCCACAAACCTGTGCTTGAGGTATGGGTCGTTCATGATTTGATCTATCAACGCCAACTGCGGCGTCGCATAGAACGAACGCGTGACAGAAGTGAACGCTGCATTAACGAAACTTTTCCCAAATCCGACTGGGGCTGCTAGGATGACACACTTCTTTCCGGATCTGAAAGCGTCAACGGCGCGAGTTATGATCTCCTTCTGATAGGGGCGAAGGGAGGGGCTCGGGAAGTTCTCCAGAACGATATCCGGAGTCAAATCTCTCGGATTCAACTGCTCATGTTCAACAACCACGGGCGACGCTTGCTGATGGGGCTTGTGTGGTTGTTCTGGGTCCACTGCGAATCGGGGTGATGGTGCTTCTATTTTCTTGAATTTTGGAGGGTGAAACCTGCATCCATGCTGATCGCATTGGCTGCAGACTCGTGATCCAAGGCGGAAGGTGCTTGGCCAACCCCTTCTTTGCGCATACTCGCAACGTATCAGGTCGGGGAGTTCGATAATGTCGGGCAAGACGTGTCCTCTAGAGGCTAATCTTCAGTTTCAAGAAGAATCACTATCTCTGTTCTCCTATTGTTCCTATTCTTACGTAGTTGAGCAGCTGATTTCCTTGGTGTGAGCGAACACAGCGTCCCGTGACCTTTATTCCCTCGCCTTCGCTCCGTAGGCTCAGTGTGGTTTCTCGTGTGATTCTTGGCACGCGACGCAGTAGCCATGCTGAGCTTCGACACGTTCAGAAGGAAGAAGGAATCGACCGCAACTCTTGCAGAACATTTGACCTCCCACAGTCACGAACAAACCTGCTCCATGAGTCTCGATCCACCTGCACCGAGTACATCTTCTGATCGACTGACCCCCCTCAATTGTCAGAGAGGTCGTTTCGCCGCACCTCGGACAGACGGGATATACGAAAGGCAGTCGCGATTCGGACAATGACAGATTCCAACTCAATATTCAGAGACCGAGGTTGAAGGTGACTATGATGAAACATGCACATGTTCTTTCAGTACTCGTGTCACGTTGCAGACGAGACCCTTACTTGCTGGCCTGCAACTGCTGGAACTCAAAACCAAACTGGTTCAATGAGGTTATGCCGGCATCTATTCTGCCTTGGTCTTACTGCCAATCTTGACCAGCATGAAGTTAAGTTGATACCGCTCTCCTTCAATCTCTATCTTACTTGACTTGTGATAGCCCTTACTACCAGTAGAGAACTCTTTGGGCTGCAAATCAACTTCCGCAAGCTCCTTACCATCAAGACAAATCTTCGCAGTTATCATAAAACTATTCTCGCCGATCCTCTATCTTCTTTAAGATTCGATCAGCCGTAGTTAAACCTCACTCAAGGCAGGTCACCACACAGCCCATCAACGGCTTAAATTCAGTCGCCCGCACCACCTGACCCACACACACAAAATTGACGACGGACGACGACGGTCCAAATTGTCGGTAGGATTTGAAGAATATTGAAATATCGTGTAGCAAAATTAAGCCAAGACTGAGAGTCACATGGCTAAGAAAGTTGCACGCTATCTTCGGATGCCGCATCCGCCGATCATAAAGTGCCCAAGCTGTGGCCATGACAATAACCTCGGAAGCAGTAACTGCGGCAAATGTGGCGCACCACTCGTGTACTGAACCTAACGGTTCAAATCACGCCGGCCGCACCATGTGACCCCGCCGCCGCCCTAATACGGATTGTGGCG
>PMBQ01000045.1 GCA_003152955.1 Candidatus Bathyarchaeota archaeon | reverse complement strand
TCAAGAACTAGCACGTTTATCACCCTCCCCTCCGAGACGTGGCAAAGGATGTAAAAAGGTAAAATATTCTAGGCTACGGGAGGTTTAAGCAGGAATGTATTAAATGTTGATGCACAGTGGTACAAGAAGTACAATAATGTACGAATGTTCTCTCACCAGGAAGAAAATGATGGAACTTAGCTTTTCGAATGACAGACGTAGAAGGGCAAGTAATCAAATCAACGGCATTAGGATGGCATAATGGAACCTGACTATCGTGGTGCCCGCGGATCAAACGCGGGAGATGACTTTCATGAGCTTTGGGCATTGCGCCAAGCGTTAACACTGCTTGACCAAGACACAGACCTGCGAGCGGTTACGGTCGAAGGTCTGAGGGTAGAGGATGAAAGCTNNTACTTGGGATGGTGTAGACTGTACTTTTTATTTCGGGGGAGACCGCTTAGAATCAGCCGAACGAATTATTATTGATCAAGTCAAATACTCCGCTGCAAATCCAGAGCAGATTTGGACAGTTGCTCGTCTGACCCACAGCACAAATAACAAGAAGGACAACTCTGTCATAGGAAGATTGGCTAAAGCCTTTGGAGGTATCAATAGCAAACGGCCGGACATCGGTGCAAGTGGCAAGTTGGTTGCACGGCTCGTCAGCAATCAGCAAGTTGATCCATCGCTTGCCAGTGAGCTGTCAAACAAGGGTACGTTACCCCAACCGATTCGTGCCGCAGTTCAAAAAGCGAGTAGATTGAATGTCAAGGACTTTGAAGCTTTCGTGAGTGCCCTTGACTTCTCTGAATGCGGGAGGGGATCGCGCCTCGCTCTTGAGGAGAATGTTCTCGCAACCATCTCCGAATGGATTGATAACGAAGCACGTTCGGCTGTTAACGACCTTTTGCGTTACGTTCACCGGGCAATGTTACCAGAAGGGAAAGGGGAGGTAATAACACGTCAGTCGATCCTAAGCTGGCTTAGTTTATCTGATTCGCGTGCGCTGTTCCCATGCCCTTCTGCTATCAAAAAGGTTGAAAAGCTTGTACCTCGTGATGTTTCCCGCGCGGTTGTCAAAAAGATGTTGGATGGGGATCAGCACATATGCCTTTACGGCGAAGCCGGTTGTGGCAAGACAACCGCTTTACAAGGGATAGAGGATCTTTTACCGGATGGCATTGCCATAGTTCTTTTCGATTGTTATGGAGGTGGCAGATATCTGGATTCTGATGCCTACCGACATCGAAGTGCAGATGCATTCCTTCAACTCTCAAATGATTTGGCCAGCCGACTAAAGATTCCGTTTTTATTATGCCGATCAAAGGATCATGACTACCCGAGGGCCTTTAGGAAACGGCTAGATAAAGCTGCCGAAGAAGTTAAATCAAAGGGCCAAGATGCCTTACTCGTTATCGTTGTAGATGCAGCTGATAATTCTGTCACAGCTGCATCTACTCAGTCGCCGCCAGAGAGGAGCTTCGTCTATGACTTTGTCTCTATGAGCCGACTGCCTGATAATGTTCGCTTTGTCATGACTGCACGGACAGGACGGTTACCGTCACTTAACCTACCCCCAAGTTTCACTTTACTGGAGATGACTGGGTTCACTCGAGAAGAAACCGCCGCTCATGCGCGGGGGGTCTGGAATGGTGCGCCAGATACCTGGATTGATGACTTCCACCATCTTTCGGGTGGGAATCCGCGGGTGCAGAGCTATGTATTGGAACATGCTNNACCGGCTCACGCACTTGATTACCTTCGTCCAAGTGGGAAGAATCTTGCCCAGATATTTCAGGAGCAGTTCGCCTTTGCCCGACAAAAGCTAGGCGGCAATCAAGACATCAAGAAATTCTGCTCTGGACTCATCGCCCTTCCACGACCCATTCCCATAACTGATCTTTCAGCAGTGACCGGCCTGACCGAAGCTTGTATACGTGATCTCTGTGCTGATATTTCTCCCGGAGTGCGGCTAGCTAACGGATTGANNTGTACGCGCCGAGGCCGAGGAGCAACTCGTCTCAATCCAAGAGAAAATTGCTGATCACTTCACCAACAAGCATAAGTCGGATACCTACGCCGCGATTCATCTTGCTTCGGCGTTGTTCAATGCTAACCATAGACAGGAGATCATCGATCTCATTAACCCAGCAGGTGAGCCAACAATAATCAGCGACCCAGTCTTGCGACGCAATGTGCAACTACAGCGCCTTCGAATCGCTATGAAGGTTTGCAGAGAAACGGGCAATAATGTCGATGCCGTGTTAACGCTCCTCCGGGGCGCTGAGGCGCTCAAGACCGACGATATCATTCGTCGCATGCTTAAGGAAAATCCAGATATTGCTGCCAACTTTGCACGTAACACCTATTGTGGAATAATTTTGCGCGATCCTAACGAAATTGAAAACCACGGTCCTTTACTATTTCAATTANNGATGCCCGGAACGGAGATGGTATCTCGGTTCGCGAAGGTCATAGGCAGGTCCGCGCGTGGCTGAAGCGCCGTGCCGATTACTTTGAGGAGCAGAAAAAAGAGCACACTAACTACACACCTCGAGGCTGGGACATCACAAGTGCCGATATAGCAGCGGAAACTGAGGCTATATTGAGACTTGAAGGTCCTCAGTCAGCGATGGATTACATCTTAAGATGGCATCCGAGATCTTTAGCTTTGAATGTAGCTTCAATTTTGTCTTATAGGTTTAACGCTTTAGGAGAGGAACGTCTCGTCGAGCGTTGTATAAACGAGGCTGGAATCTCCGCACCTTGGGATTTATTTTTACTCATTCCACTAGCGCTCGCAGGAAGAGATGTGGACTTGTCACGTCTCAGGTCCAATCTGGCGAGCCTTCTACGTCGCGGTCTCATCCAACTTCAAATGTTGAAAAACTCTTGGCATGATGATAACCCCACTGCCGAATATCTTGAGACAATCCTAACAGCTTGCGAAGTATTGGTTGCTCGTGATGGTGACCGGACTGGTGTTGTCCCCATTCTTGAACGAATCGCAGACCCAAGTTCCCGTCGGCGCGACAAGCTCTTCACGTCAGACGCAGTCCGGAACGACCATAGTTTGCGAGCCTATGCATTACTGGAACGTTTGGCAAATCGTAGAATGACACTCGAGGCGTATTTGACTAATCCTCCTGAACCGGAAAAGGAATTGTCCGCCAAGGAGGCCGAGCAACGTAAGAGAGTGGATAATGAAAAGAAGGAAGAATTAAAGTCGTTTATTGGGCCACTTTTAGACTTGTATGATACTCGAGCCCAAATCCTGCTTGGACTAATAAAGTCTGAGGATATTGAAAATTACTTGCAAGAAGCAATCGCTTTCTTCCACAGAGAAGATTACCGGTTCAATAACGAATACAGAGCATCGGCAATGAGAACTCGGACCGCTTTATCAATCACTCGTCTAATGGTCATGCCTAGCATCAACCGGACAGTTCTAATGGATTGTGCTCTGGCGTTCTTGTCTTCACGTTCGGATACCTTCAGGGCTGGAGATGTACCAGTCCTCGCAAGCCTAGCACTGGATCGTTCGCTGCACGAAAAGATTCTTAGTGTGATTTCAACTCAAATCGCAACTTTGAAGAGTATGAAAATATCGGCAGATGATAAGATTTCCACGCTTGTTCGCTTTGCACGCCTTCTTCTACCCATCAGTCATGCAGACGCGAACAGTCTTGCCAACGAGGCAATTGAGACTGCTGGCCAGGTCAATGCAGAAGCCATATCTGAAATATCTCTGTTCTCACCACTCGCAGAGTGTGCCGTAAACAGCATGAATACTAACGAGAGACGAAGGGTAGCATGCGATCTGGCAATAGTTATCGGTGACGTGGGAGTCCGTATCGCTAATGACAGCCATTTCCCTTGGGAGGATGCAGCGCGAGCCCTCACAACATTGAATGTCTGTGTTGCTTTGGCTGCTACAGCCCGGTGGGAGGACTCAAGCCTTGTTGACCGTGCTACCTTCCTTCCACCAATATTAGAAGCAGCGCTTTCTCACCGTGAGATGACACCGGAACGGGTTGCTGCATTGTCTCCTCTGCTTGATCAATTGAATGTTGAGTTAATCAGTCAGATTGTTGACGAGATAGTTAGCCAAGGAGCTAATCCCAATCAGAAGATATTAGCTGAGTACCTAGCCCGAGAAGAACTATTACGATTCGGTGGAGGTTCTCGTACCCCCGTAACCGAAAAGTTGCGTCTGCTATTGATTGAAGGCGATCCCGGATTTTGGATGGCACGATTAGCATGCACGACTGCTTTCCTCCAGACGACGAAAACAAGCCAGGAATCCGCCTCTCCTGACAAAGAGAAAAGGCCTTTACAAGATAAGGTGCAGTCAGAACCGCCTGATCCATTCGCTAATATTAACTGGTCGGCACATCGTTTCATCTTGGCAGAAGATATGCTTAAAGTGATAGAACAAGTAGGGGCGTCCACACAAACATCAGAAATTCATATTTCCGTTACGGATATCTTAGATCGCATTGGAAGCTTCGTTACACTCGGCGATCGGGTGTTACACTTAGAGGCGTTAAGCTGTTGTGAGCCATCAAGAATACCTGACTATGCACTGGCAGCAGTTATTGCAAAGCGTGTGGATGATTGGTACGATGCACCGTCTATCGCTAGTTGGCGCCGTGATCGGCTACTCCA
>PMBQ01000284.1 GCA_003152955.1 Candidatus Bathyarchaeota archaeon | reverse complement strand
GTCTCAAGGCAACCTGTTTGGATATCGGGTCATAAACCGATTTGCTACCCAATTTGTCCACTATTTTGCGAAGGTAATCTGAGTTACAATTTGTCCTCCTTGAAGATCATATTTGAGGAGATCAGCTGGATTCGTATCACCTTGTGGGCCCTGCCCGTAAATGACGGGGGGCCCCATGCCAACGACGTAGATGTCCCCGGTCGCTGCATCGTACTCAAGCACCACTCGCGGAACAGGTAGAGTAGTGGGGCCACTGATTATGTTCCCATTATGGACGAAATCATACTGTGAACCATGGCAGCCGCAGTTGCCTTCGAGAGCAACAGACAGGAAGCCTATAAGGCAACCCTGGTGCTGGCATATTCTGTTGAACGCAACGATATCTCCGTCGGGCCCGACGCCGTTATCGGCCTTCACACCCAGCTTGACCAAGAAGTTTGAGGTACCTACCAAAGGATAGTCAAACACAAGGGGCTTCAACGGCTCCAGCGATTTTGCACTAATTGCCTTCAATCTAGGCCACGCGGTTACCCCAGTGTTGGACACAGCTGCCGAACTCATAGCCGCGGTGGTGGACACAGTTGCAGCACTTGAAGTTGCAGTGGTAGCAGCTGCATGACTCGTATTCGTAGTGGTAGAAGCAGTCTCAGAGCTGCCTGTGAAGATTCTCAGCGTACTCACTACCACACCTGCAACTACCAAAATTCCAGCGCCAACGATCATCTTCAGCGCTCTCCTTCTGCCTTTCACTTTATTTTCAGATGTCATCAAAAACCAACCTCTAGAACAGCCATAACCAGAAAAGCGCGCTTATGCTCGGCCCGCATTCAAGTCGCCTGACCTTTCGAACAATGTGAATGAATGAGAGTACTCTTATTTCAGCATTGGCCCCGACATGTTTCGTTCTTGGCAGCTCATCTGCGCCGGGAAGCAGATATCAGCGAGAGTTGTCAGTAATAGTCGAACACGGAAGTGGCTTCAGCCCACAACTTGGCCAATTCCTGTTCAGATATGAGATTGTTAGATACCAGCGGTGTCGGGGGGCGATCCTCCAAGTACAGAGGGTGGCTCATCACTTTCCATAATTCTATTCCTTGATGCTTCAGGCGGACATTGTATTTGTCTAGGTTGTTGTATATCTCCGTACCCGGGTAGGCGGCCAGCATATGCGCCTGAATTAGGGCGCCCATGTTTTTCAATTTCTTGGCGAAGACTATCGTTCTTCTCGCTCTTTCCGGTGTCTCAAATGGCAGGTTTATCACGAATGAGCATGTGACCTGAAGTCCAATTTCCAACGCCATCTTGACTGTGCTCTCAATTTGGTTCGTGGTTATGCCCTTCGTGACCGTCCGCAAAGTAGAATCGTCCCCGGACTCGCATCCAAAGTACAGAACTCGACAACCAGCATTGTACATTTCTTCAAGTAATTCTCTGCCAAGACCCACTCGGGTCATCGCAGACCAAACAAGATCGAGCCCGTTCTGTCTGATGCCCTGGCAGAGATTGATCGTTCTATCTCTGCCGACGGCGAAGGTGTCATCGACGAAGTTCACTCTCTTTGGTGAATATTCCCGCTTCAAGAATGTCAGTTCTTCCAGTACCTTTTCAACAGATCGAGGGCGATATCTTCTCCACATCTGCGACGACGAGCAGAAAATACAATGGTGCGGGCAGCCGCGACTCGATGCGAGGGTTATTCGAGTGTCCTCAGGGTATTGTTCAAGATTTACCAGGTGCCTTGCCGGGTAGGGGAGCTCATCCAAGTTTTCTATGAACGGCGCGTCAGGATTGTTGACCACTCCGCCATCACGTCTATGACTCAGCCCGTTGATTCCTCCCAGATCCTGGTTCTCTTCTATTGCTTTGACGAGCTTGAGCATCGTGTACTCCCCTTCGCCGCGAACCACGTAATCAACCGAAGGATAATTCGATAGCACGTCATCTGGTATGAAAGTGATCTGAGGTCCTCCAACTACGGTCTTGATTCCAGGTAGAATTCTCTTGAAGAGATCGAGCAGCTCTATGCCGTAGAAGGTGTGGCAGGTCGCTGTCATCCCGATCAGTTCGGGTTTGGTCTTCGCAACCTCATCTATCGTTTGCTTAACCGTGGCGTTGNNCCACGTCTTTCCCACTGGTGAGTTGATTGGTTTATCGACTATTGCAACTTCGTGTCCAGCCTTCTCTAAGACAGCGGCAACGTAGAATAGACCCAAGTTCGGTGCGAACTCAAGAAAACGCGGAGGGTTGATCAACGTCACACGCAAGAGGATAACTCCTCCATTTCCAACGTCTTTTCGTGGCCGGGTTATTTGGGCATTACACCTACAGCCCACCCTGCTAATCGGACGAGCGGTTCATATGATGCGCTCGGAAAATATCCGTACATAACCGCGCCTCACTCTAAGGGATGTTCAGTGGAACAAGCAACCTGCGACGTCTGCCCGCGAGAATGCAGACTTGCTGAGGGAGCTTGGGGGTTTTGCGACGTGCGTGCAGGGCAGGGAGGCTCCGTCAAGGACATGTACCACTCGGCCATAGCGTGGCCTGGGATTCGACTTCGAACTTGGGGCGACGATGTTCCTTGGAGCTACAGTGGAATGCGCGGCAAAAGGATGGCAGAGGTTTACCTGCCCGGATGCAATCTGAAATGTGATTTCTGCATCGCGCCCTATCTGATCAGGATGGGTGAGGTCAGAGGAATGCAGTGGATTGAACCGGCGGACCTAGTTCGTAAGATCATCGGATCGGCCGACGCATTAGGGTTCTCTGGAGGCGAAGGATCAATCCATGTCGAGTACGTCACAGATGTTTTTTCACAATGCCAAGATCATGGAATACGTACAATCTTGGAGACTAACGGTTACATGACAAAGGGCACAGCTGAAAAACTCGCAAAGTACACAAACCATGTTAGTTTCGGTCTAAAAGCCTCCTTAGATCAAGCATACTACAAACATAATTTGGGCATTGAAGAGGCTGAACCAATTCGTGAAGCTGCGAAGGTTTTTGCGGAAAACGGCTGCGAAGTGATACTGACCAATTTGACTGACCCGAACCTTTGGGATGACAGGCTAGCCTTCGAAACTCTGACAAAATGGATTGCCAGAGACTTGGGAATCGAGGTCCGTCTTGCGCTAGGGTCACTGGAGAGAGGAGAACTTCCCCCTCCTTGGACGGAGGAACGGATCCATATCACACCACGTGAGCAGAGGCACGCTCATCTTGAGGGTTATCGAAAGGTCGCGATGGATGCGGGTCTTCAACGGGTGTTCTGTATCCTTTGTTCTCCTCGTGTTGGTCGGCAACCGCAAACTCGCGAACCTCTTACAACAGCCATCGATTTCGATTAGATGGCTGCGGTCCACTGGCAGCAGAACGGTAGGTTGTTGCTTCGATTCGGATGCTCCGCTAACCTCGACTTGTTCGTTCGAGAATACAGAACCGCAACTGTTGCTAGATTCTCACGCTGTAACTGCACAGTTGACAAAGCTTTCTCGACTGGGATTGCTGAAAGGCGTTCCTCAAAGTGAAATAATCGTTGTCATGCAGGTTGCCTATACAGTGCTCCAGGCGCCAGTCCATACAACACAGCTGAAGGTCCAAGTTTGGCAATAGCACGAATTGCGGATGATCCCACTTATGACAGTGTACGTTTCCTTTAGGAACGTCACGGTACTTGTCACGTGCCACATTCTCACGGTTATCGCTTTCAAAAGTTTCGTCCATGATGCTGATACGCATGCCAGGCCACGCTGTCCTTGCCTTGTTGAAGTTGTTCCGATACACCGCGTCGTCTTTGATGTGTGCAACTTTGCCGTCGGGCAAATGCCAAACCACCCCATTTCCGGAAAACAACGGCATGGCCAATAGCCGGTCGAACTGCTCCGCTGTCATTTCGCTAAATGTGCTGTACAGTCCAACTGGATGACCTGCGACATGTGCAAGCTCAATTAAGTCCAAACATTCTGGATTAGCGAAAGGTTCACAAAATCCGCTGAACACGATTGGCAGGTTCTTAGGCAATTGTGTTAATGCGATCTTCCAGCTACCCGTCGTCAAGTATTTCGGCCTCGCGGTTTCGCGGAAGTACTTGGCAACAACGATTTCTTGGGGGCAGTATTCTTTGCAGGCTATGGGGCAGCCAATTGATGTTGAAACCTCCAGGAATTCGTTATCAGTGTACCAGTTGCCCATGCAACCCCCCTTGTTCCGCTCAGGTCTTTTGTTCAGTTTAAGGCATTGTACCGGATATCGTGCAACAAAATCAGCGCGTTTTCAATTTTCGGAAGAAAACGTTGGAGGATGTACTCCTACGGTTCGGTGAATGAGTTGAACGGCGAGCGAAGTAAGAATAGTTAGATGGCGTGCTGATCTTTTCGCTCGCTAGTCTTTCGTGGGCTCTGCCATCTTGTATGCAGCTTCAGCTTCCTCAAAGCGATTCATGTTTTCCAGAGCGTTAGCCTTGTGGAACCAAGCTCGCTGAAAATCAGGCTTCAGCCTTATCGACTCCTCAAAACATCTAAGGGCTTCGTCATCTCCCTTCAGATTGCCCACTGCAACACCCTTGTTGTCCCATGCTTCCGGATCATTTGGATTGAGTTTGATCGCCTCGTCAATGCATCGAAGTGCTTCATCAAGTCGATCAAGATGGGCCAAGGCAACGCCTTTGAAGTTCCAAGCTTCCGAGGAGTCCGGTTTGAGCCTTATCGTTTCTTCATAGGCGGCCAACGCCTCCTCGTAGCGATTCATGCCGTTCAGAGCCATTCCCTTCTTTAGCCAAGCTTGGGGATCTTCTGGTTTCAGTTTGAGTGTCTCTTCTGATGCCGCCAAATCTTCTTCGTGACGATTCATTTTGTTAGAGCAACAACCTTTCGAGTTGAGTCCTCGCTAAATTTTGATATCAAGCTTTCCTTACAACTCCTCAATCGCATGTGATTAATGCCAGGCTGAAAGCAGCAACCTCGTTGAAGTAACATCGTGAGATGCGCTAATCCGAGTTACTGCAATCTGCGTTCTAGTGTTTGCTTCCCTCAGAGAATGCTGCAGCAGACTCATCAAAACGGTTCAACTTTCCTAATGCTAAACCCTTGTGGTACCAAGCTGGCGCGAATTCCGGATCCAGTTTTATTGCTTCCTCAAAGCACGGAAGTGCTTTCTCATCGTTTCCCAAGTTGCCCAGGGCGACGCCTTTGTTGTCCCATGCTTCTGGAAAGTCTGGTTTTAGTCTGAGCGCTTCTTCGAAGCTTTGAAGTCCTTCCTGAAGACGATTTAAGTTGTCCAACGCGATACCTTGTTTGTTCCATGCTTCCGCATAATCCCGCTTAAGCCGCAGTGCTCGTTCAAAGGCTTCAAGCGCTTCTTCGTAGTGATCCACGTTGCTTAGCGCTATGCCTCTGTCGTACCACGCCTGTGGATCATCTGGTCTGATCCTTACTGCTTGTGCCGAGGTCGCCAAAGCTGCCTCATAACGTGCCAGTTTGCTCAAGACTTCTTCCTCTTTTTCCTGTGTCCGGAAGATCGAATCTTTGTTTGCATGCCGTGTGATTGGAATATCAACGTTTCTTGTGTACTACGCTGCGTTATGAAATCCTCGATCTTCCATTATCGTTGAAAGGCTTGTTCGAGCGATGGACCTTCTGCCCGCGCTGTTAATCAGACGTGCGGTTC
>PMBQ01000046.1 GCA_003152955.1 Candidatus Bathyarchaeota archaeon | reverse complement strand
AAAATACCTGGTAACGGCCGTGAGCCCCCAGTAATTCCATCCCGCCCGATTCATATCCTTAGCTTTAGGTCCGGGAGCTCGGGATCGGAAGAAATTCCCAGCAGGAACGCAGTACTGATCTAAGGAGAAAACCATGACTGACAAGGTAGCAAAGATCCTGCAGAGAATGAAACGACCTCGGACGCTTCTCCTCACTCCCGAAGCGAGAGACCGTGTCCTCGGGGAGTTAAATGCCTCCACCCTCGATCCGGTTGGGTCGGTGGGAGGAGATCAGGGGATGAAAGTTCTGGCCGAGATGAATTCTTTGGCCGAAGAGCATGACAGGTTCATGAAGAGCTTGGCGTCATGAGTGGATGGACTCTCTTCCGGAAGAATGTCCGGCGATAATTACAAACATCGGAAGCAGTTCTCCATTTTCGCTCGTGATCGGATATATATATTAGGGTGGCTGGCTTCGTCACGGAATCCCGTATTAATTTTCACTCCTGTCCCACCTGTGAAATGGGTTGACAACGAAAGAAATCCTGACAATCTTCGTACATGTTCTGGAGATTTCAGCGATTTGTATTCAAATTAGCCAGTTTGACAAACGTAAATGGCTGATGTACCTTGTCGCAGAATCTTCACTGTTCCTGGCGATCGCTTGTGGCCGACAGCGATTCCGGATGCGATGCCGCTCCGACGAAATCACGCCATCGCGAAAGGACCTGATGTTGCCAAAGCTGAGGAAGAACAATGCTCCAAGAGCGGCTATTCCCCTCATAATGTGGTACCAAGACATGGGTGTTATGGGGGGTCCGCATTCAAGTGGTCATAGAACGGCTCTAGGGTCGTGGACGGATCCATAGATGACGCCCGATCGTGAGAGATGACGGAACACAATTTGGTATCGAGGAGAATCAATTGTGATCTGGCTCAGACTTTTTGGAGTTCTCACTTTGCACCTAGTTCTTGTCTCGATTGGGGTCTCTCAGGAGTGGCAGATCGTTTCTCCGCAAAGCGGAAAAGTAGGAGATGCAGCATGGGTCAACAATCGACGAGCGATTGAAGAACGGTTCCTCCGTGAGAAACACTCCAATCTGTCGATGTCTTTGCAGGGGAGAAAAGGAGCGAGCGCAAACGAGACGTTCAGCATCATTGGCAGGTGGGCGTGGGGGCCATGTACGACAGTAGAAATAGCGGGCCACTATGCTTTGGTGGGGCAAGGATTCGTCTACCAGGTGTTCGACATCTCAAGTCCGGGAACCCCCACACTTGTATACGATACAACACTGAGCGAACCGATTTACCATATCGAGCTTACAGATTCAATTCTCTTCGTAGTCCTCAGTGGTGAAGTTCTCTTCTGCGATCCATCAAGTTATTTTCCGCTCGTTGAGCGCGGACGGTTGAATCCGACCGTTGGATTCCTTCGGGATATGGCGGTTTCGGATACGCTTCTCTTCTTAATTGCCGACGGAGCGGGTCTCCTCGCATTTAGCATCGCTGATCTTTCACGTCCGTATTTCCTACTGCAATATGCGGTGGTAAGCCAATATGGCGTTGGCTCAATCGCATCAAAAGGGCCATATGTATATTATGGCCCTCGTGGCCCAACAGAAATCCTGCACATTCTCAAGTATGTCAAAGATTCGACGTTCTTTCGCACCTCAGGGACATCTGTCGGTGGTCCTGCACTTGCAGCCAAGGTGTATGATACCTTGCTCGTCGTAGGCTCGGGTCTTGGAGACGTCAGCGTCTTCAGTATCGCAGATCCTTGGAACCCACTGCTTCTTGGAATTGTGAGTACTCAGTCTCCAATCGGGGCTATTGCAAGGAAGGATAACAGACTCTACTGCTCAACTCAGGATTCAGGGCTTGTTGTTGTTGACATTTCGGTACCGGCCAACCCTCGTATTACTGCCAAACACCAGTCGCCAAACTCCGCTGCGGGAAGCCTTGCTGTTCAAGACTCAATACTTGCAGCATCTGGCACCGGTCTAAAACTCTACTCGATTTCATCCCCTGACCAGCTACAGGATCGCTTTTATTATCCGACCGGCGGCTATCCCAGCTCAATCAAAATGAGAGGAAACATTGGCTTCATATCCAGCGGTCCTGCAGGATTATGGAGTGTAGATTTTTCAGATCCTGCTCGTCCTCGCCCAGTTCAGAATCTTAGAGTCGGATATGCCGGTCCTCTTGCCCTAACGCGAAATCTTGCATGCTACCTCGTTGGCCCGACGGCACTCATTCCAGCCCAACTGATCGTGGCAAACGCGAACGACAGCGGTCTATTGTCATTCCTCTCTGCGACAGATCTTGGAATATCTGAAATACAGTCTATCGCGGCAACAGACTCCATGGCTTTTGTTGGCTTTACTGATTCTGTGGTTGCATTCAAGCTAACCAATCCTTTAAGCCCTCAGAGGTTGTGGAATTGGAGCTTGCATAATGTTGCGTCGAACCAACTCAGTGTCGAGGGAGATTATCTATACATTGCACAACCCAATGGTTACGACAATGGAGGGCTTCGCATTCTAAATGTTGCCAATTATGATACACCTCAAGTCGTGTCGAGTCTGCTCAGAAATGTCCGCGGCGTGTGTGTCTCGGATAGCCTTGCTGTTGCGATTGCTGACACAGGGCTGTGTGTTTTGGATGTGTCCATTCCGGCGAACGCAGCAATGATTGGAATAGCGCCCGTGGCCGGATCCATTCCGATTGCACGAGACGGTCGATTTACGTTCATCAATGCCAATGGTACTGTTGACGTGTTTGATCTCTCAAGTCCGAACCACCCGACCTTCGTTGGCTCAGATGCTGGAATTCAAACTGGTGATGTTGATTGTATGGAAGCGCAAGGGAAACACCTGTTTGTTGGGTCAGTTTTCACGGGGGTATGGATACTACAGAATAATCTTGTTACTGACATTCCAGCCATTCCACGGCAACCGCTAGGCGTCTGTCAACTCTACCAGAATTATCCCAACCCGTTCAATCCAACGACAACAATCAAGTATTCAACCCCAACAAGTGGGGCGGTGAGCCTTCGAGTATACGATGTGTTGGGGAGACAGGTTGCCGACCTTGGTGTTGCATCAAAGCAGCCGGGAACGTATTCGGTACAATGGACCGTGGGAAATCTTGCCAGCGGCGTTTATTTCTATCGCTTGAATAAGGGAGAGTTGACGATCACAAAAAAATTGATCGTAATAAAATAAGTATCACCTGAATGATCGATCGCCTTTCGATATCGAGATCGCGACGTTGGCAACAAGAAATGCTCGTCCGGCATGTCTCCAATATTCTCCACAAAGACCGAACATTGAAGGATCCTTGCATCAGATGACCTTCTGTTTCCACGATACACTTCGTCAGCTGCAATGTCAACTCTACATAATCCTACGAGGTGATAGTCATGAAAAGATACTTCTTGATAAATGTCATTGGGCTCGTGGCGTCATTACCGAGCCTGACGGCAGCGCAAGGAACGCTGCCAAACACGCCGGTGGAATTTGAATCACATGAACAGAGTGAAACGGCAATTGCCTTGAATCCAACCAATTACAGCGTCCAAATGGTCACATGGAACGATTTCCGAAACGGCTCTAATTCTAACCCAGGTTATGCTATTTCGAGCGATAATGGTGTGACGTGGATGAGATATGTACTGACTCTGCCAACTCAACCCACGCAACAGTACGTCGGATTCGATCCGTCATGTGCAATTAATCGAAGCGGAAGATATTTCTATTGCTATGGAGCAATAGACGGTGGATCTCCAAGGCGATTTAATATCTACGTTTCCAATTCCACGACGCCTGGCGTAAGTGACTGGGATGATCATAGTGTTTCATCCTCATCAACCTACTTGGTCCATGACAAGCCATTCATGGCAATCGACAACACTGGCTTGGTGGGGAGAGACGGCAACCTATATGTAACGTGGTCGAGTGGAATAGATGAGAGTCATAACCTATCAAAGATATATTTCAATCGCTCTACCGATGGAGGCCTGACTTGGCTGAGTAATGGTCCGAAGCCGATCGCGAGCATGACCTCCGCTCCGCGTGGGAATGCAATCATTACTTCGGAGCCCGTTCAAAAGCGTCAAACACTGGGAGGGCCATTAGCGTGCACCCCCTCTTCGTTTCTGTCCTTTTCGATGCCAGCAGTCGGTCCAAATGGTGAAGTGTACGTATGTTATGCTTCGATCAGTTACAACCCTCCATGCTATCCGCCATTTAATGGCTCCACCCTCATCATAGTCAAGTCAACCGACGGGGGTGACAACTTCAATGCACCGATTCCCATAGCCACATTCACCTCCCTGGATCCGAGTATTGCTTACGTAGGTCCCGCAAGAATTCAGAGCATCCCGTCTGTTGCGGTCGATCAGAGCACGGGGTACGTTTTCGTCGCATATGCCGAAGCAAAATCTTCTGCGGATCAGTCTGCAAGAATCAAAATCTGCAGATCCACCAACGCGGGTGCCAATTGGAGCGTCTCTCCGCCGATAGGAGTAATCGGAGGGAGTTTCGAAGCAGATTTCTTCCCGTCGATTTCCATCCAGCCCTCAGGCAAGATAAACATGGCTTATATGTACGAGTCATCTTTAACCGCAGTCGATGCTTACTTGACTTCATCAACTGATCATGGTCAGACATTTGGAACTCCTGTTCGAGTCACTGATCAGAGCTCTGATCCCAATTCAGCATCCTGGGCTTATGACTACATGGGGATAGCATCTGCTTCAGCCTCGGTTTTCCCTGTGTGGACGGATCACAGGAATTCATCAAGTTATGGCGCAGCTGATATATACCGGGCGCCTACAAACGTTCAGGAATTCCTTCTTGCCGCCGCAAATGAGAACAATTCTATCTCGGTAAGTGCCACTGCGAGCAACAATCAACGCAAGCTTTATCGTGAAGCTTCCGGCGCTCTCCATGAGACTTTCGAAAGTGGCGGCGAGATCTTTTACCGTAACTCTACGAATTCCGGATCATCCTGGAATGTCACAAAATTACTGAGTGATGGGTCTGCGACGAGCTCTGCCCCATGTGTCACACTGGCCGGGAATATACCGATCGTAGTTTGGCAGCAGTTGCAGACGAACTACTCTATACTGTGCGCGCGCAGCACAACTGGTGGAACATCCTGGACGTCACCGACGACACTAGCCTCGTCGTTCAGCTGTGCTCAACCCGGTCCAATTTCGACCGTTTCAGGTTATGCAGATGGTACTGTTTTTGTTGAATACCGTTCTAGTGTCGGAATGAGGTATTTGAAGTCGGCTAATTCCGGGAGCAGCTGGACGGGTCCTACGACGGTCCCAAGTAGTACTGGCAACTGGAACAGCCCCTCGAGCGGCATCTTTAGCACATACTGGAGCACACCGCAGGCAAACATTGCCTATGCGACTGATATCAGCAGTGGGTCTCCAAGAATCCATTACAACTACTACGATATCCAGGCGAATAGTTGGGGAAGTCCAATTGACTTGACAAATGCTTTGACAAGCGAATATGCCAACCATCAAAATCCCAATATCGCCGTGGAGGTCGATAACAAAACGATGCATGTTGTTTGGGATGCTGTGGATACATATCTGGCCGGGACGCGAGTAATTTTCCATATGAAGGGCAGCTTCCGTGGCATCGGTAGCACATATTCGATCCTGCAGTATCAAGGCCAAGACGAACCGTCCATCACCGGTCTGACACAAGATAGGGCATGGATTGTATTCCAGAGTCAATCAGGCGGAAACAGCAGTGTCTGGAAACAGTACTACAATGGAAGCGCGTGGCAGGGGTATTACGGGACGGTTGTTGGCAATGGACACGACCCGCAGATCTCAGTTGGGTCTTCATCTGCGCAGTACATTTGGACCCAAGGCATGTCCTCGCCTTACCAAATTAATGTCAGCACTGAGACACTGAGTAAATCGTCAATTCAACCCGCCTACACCAGGGCACTTAATTTCATTGACAATGTTACACGAGCGAGCGTGAGCATCGAACTTGGCGGCGTTACAATTGTTCACAAATGGGGCCTTCGTGATTCGGTGGGACTGGCACCGACGCCATACGATACCGTTCGATTTGATCTGCCAAAATTACTGGAAGCTGGATCGTCAATGGAATTCACGATTCCCTCAGACGCAGATTCCATCATCATTCCATGTGCCATTTATGGGAACAATCCTCAGAAACTCTTTATAAATGGAGGTGGCAGCGTGGGACTCACAATGCTGGAAAGCAACACTGGGTCCGTGGTAGGTAGGTTTGGCACAATCTCGAGTTCCGCGGTTCCGAATGCGATGAAACAGGTGCTGGAGTTGTGTATTCCATTGGGAAATTTGCCGCAACTAGCCAATGGTGCTACAGTTCGAATCAAACCCGAACTGACGGGATTCCGTTCGGATTTGGACTTGATAACTAGTCTTGGCCACATCTATTCCACTCCTGGCGCAAGCTCTTTGTCTCGGATCAATGCGACCTTGGAAGGGGGTCCGACCACCGGTCCGATTCCCAGCACGTTCGGCTTATCGCAGAACTACCCCAATCCCTTCAACCCGTCAACCAACATCAACTATCAATTGTCCGCTCCTGGGGTAGTCAGCCTTGTAGTGTACGACGTTCTAGGCAGGCAAGTTGCCGAGTTGGCAAGAGGAGCTCACAATGCAGGCCACTATACCGCAACATGGAACGCAACTTCTGTGGCAAGCGGAGTATATTACATAAGATACACGGTGAGTGATGAATATTGGAAGCAACAGTTCATTAAGATCGGAAG
>PMBQ01000255.1 GCA_003152955.1 Candidatus Bathyarchaeota archaeon | reverse complement strand
CTAACATCCAACCACACCTCCGTTTTGCCTGGTAGTATGCTTGGTACAAGACCACCTTGGCGGATAACGGCGCTCAAGATCACGTCCTTACCACGCTGAACCATTGCTCTCATCATCCGCACCTCGAGATAGAAGTGAACCGCCGCGTCGAGGGCGTTCAAGCCTTGTTCGGGCGAGGCTGCAGCGTGTGCGTCTCGACCGTGAAATGTGAATGATCTACGGCTCGCCCCAAGACATCCCCCTCCGACACACCATATCCCCATGGGGTGCACCGCAAAAACCGCCTTTACCCCTCTTTCTTTCAGATCCGGTGCAATCATGATCTTCGAGCAGGCGTACTTCCCCCGGCCTTCCTCCGCCGGACTGCCAACGACATATAACGTCCCTCTGGAACCCCCAGCCTTCGCAAACGCGGCCGCTACTCCGAACGCCCAGGCCCCTATCAAATTGTGCCCACACGCGTGACCGATGGGAGATTCAGTTGTTCCTAGGGCGTCGTATTCCGCAAAAACAGCCACCTTCGGATCCCCATCACCTACCCGCCCCAAGAAGGCCGTATCCATACCCAAGTAATTCTCTGTCACCTCAACACCATGACCGCGCAACTTCGAAACGAGCAACCCGCATGCCTGACGCTCTTCGCTCCCCAACTCCGGATGCGAATAAATAAAACGAGAAACTTCTTTGATCTCACCACTGAGATCCTCAACGATCTTTGGCAGTTTCTTATTCCTCCCGACCACATCCCCATCAACCTTTGATTCGGAGTTGGGGGCTCCAGGCGCTGTCCCTGACAAGGCCAATAACACGATAGCAGGGTTCCGCACCAAACATTATTGAAACTAACGAAGCCTGACAATTCGCACAGATCAAGAGTTGATCAGTGCATGCACATCCTCAAACAGGTGATCGGCTCCACTGAATTCTCCAACACGACAAACTCGACCTTTGCTTCTCGACCGTGACTAAGACGTTTATGTCTAGAGGTTTACCCAACTCGCATGCTGGCAGCTATATGAGTTAACCAAGATTCGTTGTTCAGAGAAGGAGCAGGGGATTCTGAGCCCAACTTACTGGTACGAATGTAAGAAAATTCGATCGCGCTCCGATAGGCCATTGAGTGGATAGCATGATGCAGTAGTAGAGTCTCAGATGAGTTCCGGAAGAACTTGGCTGCTCTATACTACTGACATTAATCCAAGAATGCCCAATGCGAGCCTTAACGCGCCGTGTTCCTTCGACGAATCAGAAGAAATGCCAAGACAAACCCTACGGCGACTCCAACTGCCAAGGCAATCCAGATACTGAGACTGCTAGGAACGAGACCTTGGTTTGGAGGAGCTGCCTCTGTCGTTGTCAGCGTTGTTGTCTGCAATTGTGCGCCATTCTGTGACACAAGGAAGTCGGAGTACGCTCTCTGCACCGCGTCGACATCGAACTGGCTAAAGTCATATTCGTATGGCCCATAAGCCATCACCGAAGCAACGTAGTCCTCCGTATAACCGAAGCTGTGGGGGTGCATTAAGCCCATTGAATGGCCAAGCTCATGAATGGTATCCTTCGTTAGCTCAAACCCCAAAGTGAAGAGATTCCTATCATTAGTGCCGATCATCGCCAAGTCACCTACACTTATTCCCGCGAACTGATCGAGATTGTCTTCCTTCGTATCGGCGAAGCGACCACCACCCTTGAAGACGAACTCGAACATCGGCAGCACGACCGTGTCGCCGCTCGTGTCCACATATTGCCCCAAATGAGACTGCAAGTACGAGTANNTCTGTAGTCGTGGTAGTCAATATGGTAAGAGCCTCCCGCAACTCCCCTTACGTCGTCCGAAAACACCAGGCTGTCAGAAACAACTTTTGCGAGGCCGCTGTCATCTCGAAGCTGACGAGTGGTCACTGAAACGTTCCAGGTGGCGGCGGGGACTAGATGTTGAAACGCTTTCTTCACTAGAGATTCTAAAAGATAGTCACCTATGCTGCCGCTTGAGAGCTTGCCGGTTTCATCGAAGATATTGATCGCAAGCCTATATGCGGTGGCGTAAGTTGGCGTGTAGGCGTAATCTGGCAAGAAGAGGTTTCTCGTGGCTTCAGAAATATAGTCGGCCACATACTCTGTGACGGTTGCGACGTTGCGCGAAAACGTCACTTGCCGCTGTGAGAGAGTTCTGAAGTCGAAGTCCTGAATTGGAACATGCCCAGTCTGTGAATAATCATAATCGGGATCCCCTCCAGACAGATCGATAAAGTAGAAGCGATAGTGACCGCCCCAGGAAAACATCCAATTCACGACTGGGAAAACCAAGGGGTTCTTAGAGCTTGTCGCCCGCGAAGACGCTGTGTCAAGGTCGTTGTATTGTACGCTGTAGTAGTGGTGGAGGTTTGATATGTCTGAAAGGTCAGCCAATACGAGCAGGTATCCATCTTGGGGGATTCCTCCAAAGTCGGATATGTGACTGTTCAACCATTCCTCAGACTTCAGAGCATCCAACGTCATGTAGCTGTTCCGATCAGGTTGAGATCCTTGAAGGTACTCTGGAACTGGTCCCACTTTCGCGATAGATTTGAGGTAGGTCTTCAGGTTGGAAGTCGCCGCAGCGGAAACGAAATTCAAGTCATATTTCATCGAGTAGCTTGAACCGTAGACTAAGTTCGATAATCCCTGAGGATTGTTGTTTGATTGAATATTCGGCTTGATCGTGGGTTCCAAGTTCCACGCCAGCTGACTTCGATTTATGTCGGAAATTCCGAGGAAGCTAACCCTTACAGTCATTGAGTGGTAGACAGGGTTCGGGAGAGGCATGTATGGGTTAGTGACGGACGCGTAGGCAGATGTTAAGGTCGCAAGTGGAAGTATCAGAATTAACATAACCAGAGTAGGGATAGTCTTCCCCAAGAGAACAACCGCAATGAAGCGACATCGTCTCAGAACGATTTGAATATTGCGAATTATCCTACACCTTGAAAGTCAGGGAATGATGTCAGGAATGGGATTTCAACCCCAATTCATCGGTACAGATGACTTAACTTCGTGGAGGTCGGAAGTGTTAAACCTGCAACGCGTCCTTCGGTCTACACGTGATAATTGTGCCGAAAGCAAAGAAGAAATCAAAGAAGAAAGCAAAGTAAGCGAAGAGCTGCTTCATCATTCTCCTTCAGGACTTCAGCCGCCTCTCAACGTAGACGGTTGGATTGAACGCACGTCATCCGCTTGTTTTTTCCCATTTTGCGACTGCATGCTTCGGAATTGTGGTAGAGGATTGTAATGTGGCCGGCGTCCGAAGTCTCCACGCTGGAAAAATTCAACTTCCCGACCCTACGTGACATACTTACCTTCGTTGTGGACCAGAAAACATGGTCCCCCCACCCCCTCAGGCAGGAGGTATGTGTTGGTGCGGAGGAGGGGATTACAGCTCTAATTTACCGGTACGTAGAGGCTGGCCTCGAAAAGCGTGATAAGGGCACGC
>PMBQ01000201.1 GCA_003152955.1 Candidatus Bathyarchaeota archaeon | reverse complement strand
CTTATGATGCCTTTTCGTTCCATGCGACGTAGAAATGGGTATATCGTTCCATAGCTCACGCGGATGTGGCCTCCCGTCATTTTCCTAAAACGTTCCGCTAGTTCATACCCATACGCTGGGCCCTCCTTCATAACCAAGAAGAACATGCGCTCGTATGGCCCCGTCTGAAAAACCTTGGCCACACTTCATCCCCATGAATCATGGTCCATCGATATATTAAAGTACATAGCCTCTCTATCGAGCCGATAGTATCGAATCGATATAAACATGCCCCAGAGAATGATCGCATATAGGTGAAATTGGAGACTCATGGTTATGGAAGAAGTAGAAATGGGCGGTACGCGGAGCGCCTTCTCGAACTATGCAATTGAGACGCATCAGTTAACGAAACAATTCAACAATTTTACCGCGGTAGACCATATAGACCTCAGCGTCCGAAGAGGAGAAATCTACGGGTTCCTTGGCCCAAACGGAGCTGGCAAGAGCACAGCCATACGAATGCTCTGCACACTGCTCTCACCCACATTCGGAACCGCTAGTGTCAACGGATACGACGTTGTCCACCAAGCGAATGAAGTCCGAAAAAGAATTGGACTCGTTTCTGAGAAGCTGATCATGTACCCGAGACTAACAGCTCTCGAGAACTTGATGTTCTTCGGCAGCCTATACGGGATTGAGCCGAATGCGTTGCGAAAGAAATCCGAGGAATTGCTGGATATGGTAAAGCTTACCCAATTCAAGGATAAGCAAGTTGGAGGTTACTCGAGCGGGATGAGACAGAGAGTAAACGTGATACGGGCAATCCTGCACGACCCTGACATCCTTTTCCTCGACGAGCCAACGACAGCTCTAGACCCGCAAAGCACACGTTTCGTCAGAGACCTGGTCAAGGAGTTGAAAGGACGCGGTCACACCATCGTCCTAACGACGCACATGATGGACGAAGCTGACGAACTCTCAGACCGAGTCTGCATAATCGACCATGGCAAAATCATGGCTGTTGACACGCCTCAGACGCTGAAGGATAGGTACAAGACCAACAGTCTGCTAGATGTCTTCCTCGAACTCACCGGCCGGGACCTTCGTGACTCCGCCAGCGACCGCGTCCCTATGAGAACAGCAATGGGGCGAATGTAAAGTGGCAGAAGTAAAAGGCTGGGCAGTAGCGGCCAGCATAGCCCGCCGCGACCTACTGGACCTCTGGAGATCCAAAATGCTGCTCTTCTTCTTCATCCTATTCCCAATCCTGTTGATGAGCATGTTCGGCTTCATTTATCCGCCAACACCAAAATCCAACCCAACGACAGGTAACATCGGCACCGCATTCCCAAACCTCCCGGTATCTCTAGTGCAGATGGATGATGGGCAAATGGCGAACTTAGTTGCTTCCCAATTCATCCAGATTTCCGGACAGCAACGTCTATTCACTGTCTCAGAAAGCGCCAGCTACCAAGCTGCCCGCACTCAACTTGTGGAAGGAAACCTCAAAGGAATCATAGTCATTCCTCAAGGCTTCAGCGATGCTCTTGCCGGTGGACAGCCCGCTACCGTCCAAGTGACCGTCGACGAAACAAACCCGACAACGGCATCTGTGGTTCAATCTGAAATCTCCGCTGTCTTCAGCATCATTGGTTCAAGCATGTCCGCACAAAATATCAACAGTATGGCGGGCGGCGGAGTTAATCCTGCTTTCATCTTGCAGCCCATCTCTGTTACGCGGATACCTCTTATCAGCGGCATCACTTCTTCGTTCGAATTCCTGGCACCAGGCTTCATGGCACTAACAGTGATCACCGGCTCCCTCCAAGGAGTCGCAACCGCCATCTCCCGCGAAAAAGAGCAGGGAACAATGGACGGACTCCTCTCCTCGCCAATTCCTCACGTATCGATAATACTCGGTAAGGTGGCGGCGCAAACCGTACGCGGACTCATCCAAGGATTTCTCATCCTCGGATTATCCATAATACTCTTCGGAGTTCAAATATACGGTAGCCCATTCATCATGTTCATCGTCTTGCTACTTGGAACAGCAAGCTTCGTCGGCGTAGGCATAATCTTGACTGCTATAGCTCCCGACCAAGAAACCGCTCAGATGATGACAATTATACTCCAGTTCCCAATGATGTTCATCAGCGGCATCCTATTCCCGATCGACCAACTCCCAGTATGGATGCAGTACGTTGGAAAAGGACTGCCACTCTACTACGCGGCAGATGCGCTTCGCAAGGTGATCATTCTAAACGCCAGCCTAACCGCCATCGTGCCCGACATTATCATACTCATCGTCTACACGTTTCTAACAATGACCATCGCCATACCGCTATTCGAAAGAGCCATGAAGCGCTAGAAATCTGCCGCGAACTGCCTGACCGCTCCATCGAAACAGGTTTTGGATATATATTGAAAGTTAACTTGCCGACGACAGCTAATAGAACAGTGCGTAAGCTAACTCAGGAAACAGTCAGCTTCCTGAATGAGTTTCAATTGTACCGCACATTATTCGATAGGCTGGATTCGCCTGCCGCATCCTCACAGACTTCCCGTCTGCTCAGTGTTGGGAGAGAAGTTCGACAAGGGTCAAGGATGTGGACCAAATCTCACTTAGAGCTTATCGCCCACTGGAAACAACTGCATCCGTTGATGTCGAGAATCGAAAGGAACTACCAAGAGGTTGAGGGACGCTTGAGGGAGGCCTACAGTATACGTGAAGAAGGCGCGCGAATCGACTTCATGTGCAGAACTCCGGGAATAGGGCCCGTGCTTGCATCGCTGATACTCACCTTAACTTATCCGGAGAACTATGCGCCATTGGAACTGCATGCATGGAATGCCCTAGCGGATCTTGGCTTCGACGTTACCAGGAAAGACAGCAGCGGCGGGGGATTCACGCCCGCGGAATTTTCGCGGTACCTAGAAAGCGTTAGAAATCTGGCCAACGAAGCAAATACAACGCCTTGGGAGATTTCTAAGGGACTCCATGCAATTAACAAGGTAAAGACAACTAAGAAATGGAGAAAGCAGCTCGATCATCTGATGTCATCACAATCACAGTTTCCTCCTCCATCACTGGCACGGGAGCCGATCGTGAAGCTGTACAAGCTATGCTTGCATTTTCAGCGCATGCTCGGCGAGCAGCTGCAATGTCCATCTAACGATAAATGCGGACGTGCTCAAATCTGAGTCTTAAAACTACCTGAATATCGGGTGGTCAAAACGTGAGCCAGAGGATTGTTAGCGAGGCGCTGAAAGACACATTGGACATGATGAAGCATGCAGGCTTCGTTATTGATCAAGAGGTTAGTGTCGTTGTCGACGAAAAGCTTCCATTCATGGGATATACCTCTCGCCAGCCACAGGGACACACGATTGTGGTCTCAGGTTTCTCCGTCAAGTCTGGAATGCTGAAGGGCTTACTCGCCCACGAGCTATCGCACGTCTACCGGAACATCACCAACCACCCTTCTCATAACGAACGAATAATCACCCACCTCGCCGGTTCCTTCAGCAATCAGCATAAACTCGATGCTGACTACCGGGGAGAAATCCTGGATCAGGTCATAAACCATGTGCAGGATTTGTACGCTGATGACATATCAATGAAAGTGCTCGTCAACGGCGAGAGCGGATTGTTCGATTCTAAACAACTTGAAGAGTTCTTCGTTGAGTGGGTCAAGGAAGAGCCTGTCAAGACGGGTGCTGTCCAAAGAGATCAATGGGTTAACGGGGCAATGATGTTGAGCAACTGCTTCGCCCTCAGTAACATGCAGAGACATAGCATAGGTGATAACAAGCTGAGAGCAAAAGCCAAGAGCGACACTTTCCTGAGTCGTATCAATCCAGAAGCAGCTGAAGAGTTCCGCTATTTCAATAACTTCATGGTTGGCCTAAGAGAACAAGTTACTGATACTGAGTTCATCGAGGGAATGGAAGAATATTTAGAACGCTTTTTCGAGGTTGTTACGATCGTGACCACTAGGTAGGTCACCATATACGGAAAGGTCATGAGAACGTTGCTAACCGCGGAATACTGAGCTGGTTGGCTGCGCTTCTACAAAAAGAATCTGAATGACAATAGGTTTCAAAGCAGAGAAGTCGCCACTGCGACAGCTCCCAGTGTGACTAGGAATGCGAGATTGATCCAATATGCTGCTTTCCAGACCCCTTTTGAAGCGTGCTCCCCCATGACGTGTTTATTCGACGCTATGAGTCCCATGATTACCGCAGGTCCGATCAAAACAAAGACGAATGCTAACATCAAATTGAGTATGCTCGCGAGAAGGCTCGTTGTGAGCAATATTGTCAATATTACTGCGGGGATTGACTCAACAAAGTAAACCCAGAAGGCGCGACTCCGAGGCCAGCCTATCGCCTCAACCAGTCCCCAAGCACTTCCCAAAGAGATGACAGTCAAGGCCAGGAACGCGGCTGCTACCAGTCCGATTCCAAACAGCAACGGAGCATATTGGCCTGCCACAGCCAGGCTGGTGGCCAATTGTTTGGGAGAAAGAAGATTCAGCCCCTGATCAAGATCGGTGCTGACGATCACAATTATGATCATCAATACCTCACTTACGACTGCGCCAACCAGCGTTTCTATTCTGGACGATTTGACTGTTCCATTCTTCTTTTCAGCGGTTGCTGAGGCCTGGTAGAACGGCATGAAAGGCATTACCACTGCGCCAGCATTTGCAGCAATGAGGAACAGAAAGGACGGGGCAAGCGAGAAGTAGAATGGAGAATAGTTCTTCACTCCTTGCATGAGCAATGATGCGATGTAGGACAGAAGTAGAATTGCTGAAATCCCTAACATTACCTTCTCCATCACCAAGTATCCTCTCCTGTAGACGAGTAATACATGTAGCAAGTACGCCACAGGAACTGAAACGATGGGTGGAATCCCGAATAGCCCCATACCGATGGCTATTCCGACGTATTCCGCGACGTATGTTAACACGTCCGTCAAGGCCATGGGGACGGCGGCGATCAGAGCCGTGTTCCTGGAGTAGTTCTCTCTCATGATCTCTCCGAGGCCTTTGTGAGTGACTACCCCAATTCTCCCTGACGCCTCCTGAATGAAGAAGAGTGGAATAATGAGCAACAGCAGCAACCAAATCAGGCCGTAATGATACAGCGCTCCCGTTTCAGCAGCTGTAATTATGCTGGCGGCGTCTACATCCGCAATCATCACTAGCCACCCTGGACCGAAAGCCCTGAACAATCCAGCCAATCTTTGATTTCCGATGAACTCAGAACACCGCCTTACCTAACAGCAGTCCACTGGAATGCCACAAACCGAAATTGTCAACTTATTCGACTGAGACTTGGATCATTGCCGAGATGAAGACTTGCCTCTTCTCTCTTTCACGATCTCCAGTATCTTCCTGAACTGCTCTGTTCCAGCCTCTCCCGTCAACTCATAGATAACTGCTTCAGTTGTTCCCACGACGGCTCCGGCGCTACGCATCCTCTCTACCGCTGTGTCCCGGTCGATTGGGGCGTGGGATGAAGTGGCGTCTCTTACAAGCAGGACATGATAACGGCGTTTCAGCAAGTCAAGAACCGTCTGGAGTACGCAGATGTGGGTTTCAATACCGCACACAATAAAATTCTTCTTCCGAACTTGTCGCAGCTTCCTCACAAACGCCGAATCACCGCAACAGCTGAAACTAAGCTTCCGAAATTTCGGAGAGTCAGATAACAGGCCTCGAAGCTCCGGGACAATCTCTCCAAGCTTCTCCTGCTCAGTCGCCAAGACGGACATGTTTAGAACCTGAAACGTTCTGATCAATGCTCTGATATTCTCCACAACTGCTTCGTGCTCAGCAATCGTCCCGATGAGACGATCCTGCACGTCAACTACCAGCAGGACACATTCGTTTCGACTGACTCTCATTTGTTCAGCCTCTCACTTGTTAGGCGGATAGCACTATCGTTCGATCCAAAAATCAATATTATTTGATTCGGATATGACTGACCTAAGCCGGTTTTCCATAGCGCCGCTTAAATTGCTTAGAGCTATTCACGTACAGCGGGATCCTGCCGAGCGCGTGCACCTTGCTTTTGTGCGGATAGGCGACTTTGTCCGGACCGGTTTCACCTTCAAAAAGAACCGTGCAGATGGCGCTGGGACTGAGACGGATTCTCTTCAAGAGTCTGAGAAGTGCGTTGATTGTTGAACCGGTGGAAATTACATCGTCTACCAACACGAAACTGTGTCTTCTCAGTTTCGCGACGTCGATTTTGTCGATGAACAGTTTCTGTTGTTCTCTAGTCGTGATTGATTTCATGGTGACAGAGTAGGGTGATTTCATGTATACCTTCTTGGTTTTCCGAACGACGATAAACTTCACTCTGGTTTTCTTTCGTCTCCTACGATACAGAGTGTTGAGGTGATCACAGATTGCGTACGTTAGTGGCAATGATTTAGCTTCAACACAGAGCAGGTACTCGGGATTGTACTTAGCTACTTGTCTTGCCAAGATTTCTGAGAGTTTCTTGACAAGATCATAGTTGTCAATCAGCACAAATGATGCGATGTGAAGATCCGGACTTACTCTTACAATCGGGAGTGTAATCTCGCCAAGTGACCGTATTCGCAGCCTGTGTCGTTTCTGACCCGTATAGGGAACCGTGGGAGGCTCAGCCATCGCTAATCTCCGATTTGCAAGTATTCGTCTAGGGTGACCGGTTGTGCGGCGGTTATTGATAATACTAATCAAACTAGGTAACGTCGAGTCCACTTTTTCTGAAGCGGTATTACACTACTTTAAGGATATTCAGGGCTCATGATCAAGATGTGCTATTCTTTTGTAAGTCCCTCTAGAACTCTTGCGTGCCGTTGATCCTCGGCGAGGATTTTCTTGAGACTCTCTCGTATTGATTCAAGCGCCTCGATATGGTGCTTGGTGTCCGTGACAATATCGGCAAGTGCTGACTTCGTCCTCTGGCTCTCGGCAGCGTTCATCATCTTTGTGAAACTGTCCGCGATGTCCTCCTCCACACCAAGCCAGTAAGACAGATTCTCTTCTACAACTCCCTGATAGGCGGAAACAACATCTCTCTCTACTTTGAGCGCGTGAGTAAGCGTTTCGATTCTTGTAATTATGCGCTCTCGCAACGGTTCCCATGCTTTGACTGTTCTCTGCTGGAGTCTCAGGGCAGGCTCGGTACCAAGGTCGTTCATTGCTTGAAGGATAAGACGGTCCTCAACATTACGCATCTCGCACTTGACTCTCGTTACAATGTCCTGACCACAGCATCCAACGCAGAAACCGAGATACGAATCAATTTCACTCGCTGCAAGGTCCGAGAGCTTTTGATGTTCTTGGCATAGGGTGAGGAGAGATCTTGTGCTTCTGAGAGACGTGTCTATCTCGGGTGGAATCCTCAACCCTTGATTCTTGAGATCAACCATCGCTTCACTGAGGGTTTCCCAAACGTTCACGAGGAGTCCACATTGTTGCCTGACGAGGTCTTCGTCCACTTTCAGTTCCTGCAATTCAATCAGAGCCTTTCGTTAATCAGTAACATGCCAATTACGCGGGCAGTAATTATCATCACTTTCGTATATGCGGTAATTACCGGGATAATCAGTCGTTCACGCAAGAAGATTCATCTCTCAATCACACAGACGAAACCATTCACACGTTTTAACTAGTCATTGAGCAAATAGCACTGTGAAGTTCCGTTTCCAATTTCGGCAGCGCATTCTCAAGGTTCTCCGAGATCTTCTCTGAGACCGTTAGGGGATTGTCAACCACTATACCTAGAATTCGAAGCTGCTTCGGTTGCTCTAGGCCAAGTGAGTTCATCAACCTTATCGACTCTGGGAGGCCAAGGTAATGAGAACTCATAGGTGGATAGCGTAACAAGTCATCGAGAGTCAAGCTTACAATCTCCCCGGCGCGCTTTCCGACCGATTCCACGCTGTCCACGATGATTACGTGATCTCTTCCTTCAAAATAATCAATTAACGATACGCCGGATTTCTCAAGAACTTGCACTTCATTTCCTTCGGATTCGAGTCTCTCTCTGAGCTTTTCACCAATAATTAGCCCTATTCGATCATCTGACAAAATACTGTTGCCTAGAAAGAGAATTAACGGTTTGTTCGTCACAGCATGTTGCGCCTTATGGTTTCTTTGAGTTTTCCATCTTCATTGTATACGTAAATCATGAAGGGCATTGATCCTGAAAGTGCGTGAGTTCCGCATGCGTGGCATGGGTCGTATGCTCTGAACGCCATTTCAACTTTGTTTAG
>PMBQ01000169.1 GCA_003152955.1 Candidatus Bathyarchaeota archaeon | reverse complement strand
TTTCCATTGCCTCATCACTTCACTCGCCTCAACAGCCTTAAAAAGTAACTGATTTAGATTGTCCAGTCTTTCCAGTTCCTCCCCTACAACTTTGAAATTGTTGTAAAAGTTGGCCAGGTCAGTTTTGTAGAGTTCCCACCCAGCGTTCAAGATGGCTCTGACGGAAGCCGGTCGCATGATGTCACTCTTTTTGTCGTAAAACTCAATCGGTGCAATACCCGCATTTAGCCTCTTCAAAACCGGAGGCACGGAGTCTTGGTACATTGAGGCTGTAAACGAGTATATTGCCATGACCTTGCGGATCTTGGCCAAGAGATCAGGCATGTTAGTCTCGATCGTCTTTTGCACGACCGCAGCTTCCTCGTTGTATTGAAGTTGTGCTGCATCCGCCTCTACGCGTTGTAAGCCTGCGGTCAGGGCAGTATCAATTGCTCCTGATGAATTCATGTATCCCATATGCGTCAACTCTTGGAGCATGTGGAAGAGCCTGAATGCAGCAGGTGGATGGGTCTTTGAGGGATGGTTTTCAGATCCCATGTAGGCGAAAAAATCATTGAACGCAAAGTAACATGCTGGACCAATCGCGTGAGTGGCAAGAATATCGGCGATTATTTCGCGAACCCAGTTTTCTAGCATCTGGGTGCAAGCGAGATAACACTGATTCTTCACCCAAGCTTCAGTGAAAAGCGTCCCTAGTGTCAGCTGGGGCCCACTGGATCCAGTCTGCATAGTCTGCAAAGTGGCTGAACATCGGGTGGCGATAAGCTTCTCAAAAGAGTCCTTGTCTAGTTCTTTGGGAACCAATTCCTGATAGAGCTGCTTGGTCTTGTCGACTAGGTGTGCAAGTTCGTGGGCTAATATGCACAGATTCAAGGCCGAATCGCGATCAGCCATTGGAAAGTGGAGGAATGTAATCCATCTCTTAATTGCAGCTGCGTCGTTTTTTACACCTGCCAGCGCTGCCTGTGTCGCTTGATCCGAGTGCCTTTCAAGTTTTTCGATCTCGCGAAGGGCGAATTTCTCGATTCCAACAAATGCGTAGTTATATTCGAAATCTGGCACAAGGGTCAGTTCAAAGTCAGTCGTGAACAAATGTACTACCTTGTCAATTGAAGGATAGACGAGATATTCATTGTGCCGGCTGCCTGCATGCAGTAAGGGGAGATATTGTTGATGGATAGCGCCCAAAATGCGTAACGCAACCCGAACATTGAAGGCGATCTGTACGTCTAGCTCTGCAAGATCACCCGCAAGCGTGGTCCTAAGATAGTTCACTCTGAAAAGCAGGAAGGTCTCCACCGCCTTGGTGATTAGAACCAACGCACGGACGAACTGCTCTGAGACGTGCGAGGGTAGCGCCCTCTTAAGGTCGTTGGTAAGTTTCCGAATGGCGTACAGTTTTTGATCTACGACCGCCAGGTAGGTCTTCTGATCGATACTTTGCACGCGAGAGACTCCCGACTCAGAGTACTTTCTCTACGGGCCCTTCGCTGCTAGCAAGCGCGATCTCTCTCATTGACTGGAAAAAAATCTTGAATTCTTGAATCGCACTCTCTTCGACGCGGCGATTCTCCTTGAGAGAAGAAGCTCNNAAACTGAATCTCGAGGGCCCGCACCCCCTCACCGTAAGCAAGCGCAGCTTGATACGAATCGGCCGAGACGGTACGCAATGCGGTTAGCTGCTGCCCGGCGATCATAGAGTTCAGGAGTTCAAGGCCGTCGCCAACAGCATCCTTCGCTTCCCGAGACGCAAGATCATTAGAAGCCAACGCCGCCAATACCCTATTCGCGACGAGCGCATATTCGAGGGAAGCCGGGATTACTTCACGGGACCTGATCATAAAGCCTCCACCCGCGGCTGCAGGTAGCCGCACCCTTATAAACTGCTGGAATGAACTACGTCAACACTACTTTTGCCCCATGGCACCGGACAAATTACGAATGTACGGGGGCCATGTTTCGTGTGACTTTAGTTATAATGCAATTTAAATCAAATTAAAATATATTTTTAAGTGCATAGCTAGGTTTTCCCATGAATGAACATAATGAGGCAAAGGCATCAGTGGGTAGACCGAAAAACGATATCGACATCGAATTACTCACACTGCGTCTCGACCCCATAACTCTTCGGATGCTTGAAGCCTTAAGGGGGTATGGTCGTTTTGGAGCAACTAGACAGGAGATAATACTGTACATTCTTCGTTCGTGGTTGTGGGAGAACGAACCGCGTCTTAAAACTGCGATAGCGTCGAAAGACAAGCCCCTCGGCCCGGTTCCAAGCGAATCCGATTAAGACTGTGATTTCCCACTTGGACCCGTTTTCTAGAAATATTTTTATTTTCTCGCTCTACTATAAAACCGAGAACGATGTTTCCGTCCCACATGTTACTTCCCTGATTCTTATCTTTCGCGGAACCGCTCATGCAAGCAAAAGGGGCGGCTTGCGCCGCCCCTGCCAACGTCCAAAGACCAACGACTAACGACCGGCAGCCACGACCGCCTACTTATCTTTTCCCTTCAGCATCTCTACTACACGGTCGAAGTCTTCCAGCGTCGCGTACTCGATCGTGATCGAGCCTTTTCCCTTGCGGTCGCTGATCTTTACTTTCACGCCCAGCGCTCGTTCCAACTCCGTCTGAATCGCCCGCACATTCGGATCTACCCAACGCGCCTTCGGCAGCTCCGTATTGTAGGTCTGCGACGGCAGGTTGGCATTGTCTATCAACGCCCGCAATTGCGCCACCGACAACTTTTTCTCCACCGCCACTTCGGCATAATGAAGGACGATATTTTGATTGGCCAGTTGCAGCAACACCCGTGCCTCGCTGAATCCCAGAG
>PMBQ01000316.1 GCA_003152955.1 Candidatus Bathyarchaeota archaeon | reverse complement strand
CTTCTCCCACGAGTCTGTAAGTTACTTTGAACTCTCTGCTCGCAAGGTGACGAGCGGCGACCATGCCGTCGCCTCCGTTTCGCCCTGTCCCGCCATAAATGACAACCGAGCTTCCCCTCCCGAAGCGCACGCCAATCTCATCCGCTATCGAACGACCAGCATTCTCCATCAACTGGAGTGTTGAGACTCCCAAGTACTCGGAGTTCACATCTAGAATCATCAAATCCTGAGAGCTCAACGCTGATTGCGGTTGAATCAAAGAATTAGCCCAACACTCACACTCCAGGAGGCTCGTAAACGTTATGGACCTGAAATCCGATTTCGGCAGCGATTCAAATCTTGAGGCCCCATTCGAGAACCTTGTAAGTGTTTGTTCTCGTTGCGCCTTAGGCATCCTAGAGAGGGGATTGGNNTAGATTCTGGTTTGCAGCTAGGAGACTCCGAGTAGTGCTTCTTCTGCTTCACCTCGAAAGCCTCTCGATCAAACTTTCCCTCGGGTGTGTATATGACCGCATTACATGCTGAGCATTCGACTGAATTGAACAGGTCGGACACGCGCGCGATGTCCGCTTCTAGAAACTTTGCGCTGGTGGGAGTTGATTCAAACAAGGTTTCGCCTGGGGTTGCTACTTGACTTGCGTCTATTTTCTGAACTCGGTTGATCTTGCCCCAGATGCGGTTTCCACAATTCGGGCAGGTGTCGATGGGGACTTCAGTCTTCCAGACGCAATTCGAGCATACCCAATAGTGTGGCTGCACAATCAACACAGTCGAGGCAAATCATCGGCCATTTAGTCAATGGTGACGTGGCGATCTTGACTGCAAGTAGGGCAGTGCCATGCGAAGTGGGTCGGATGTGCTCGATCCTGAACCTGTGACCACAACTTCGTGAGAGCAGTCTCCTGTTTGGTGCATTCATGGCAGTCGTCCATTGCCGTTATTGTGGCCTGTTTTGTCTGCAGCACTTCTTCCACAGAAATATGTCATATGTAATATTCGTATATAACTCTTACCCTAGCATCAGCTCACATTAACGCTCACTGCCAGCGACTTTAGACAGGGTTGTTGTGTGTGCGTTCGATCTGTACCAGAATACAAAGCACATGCGGTTGAAGGATGAGGCCCCTTCAGCGTGCAGAAAGTTGCACATTGAAAAATGCGCCTGCTGTTCTTCTGAATGATCAGCATTTCTGGTTCAAATCGTTCAGATAGAGTAAACGCCAGTCAATACATCCGGGCAGATGCTCCCGTTGGAAGATGCGTGTCTAGCCGTCCAAGCACGAGTTAATTCTCGCTAGCACAGCGTTTACTTCTACTCTATCCCGCATTTGCCGCAGAATCTATCGCCCTCGGGCAACATCGCTCGGNNTCGCCACCTGAAGGCAATGAATATGATCGCTCCTGCCGCGAATCAGCACTAACATGATCTTCACGACAATTTCAAAATCCACCCCCCCCAACAGCCAGATCCAAAAAGTGCATCTAAGCGTCATAGGCCTCATTCGGGCAAACGTTTTTAGTAGCACTTCACCAATCAAGAATGCAACGAGGTTTTACGATGCCAGTCGCCTTCGTCCTGATAAACGCCGAAATAGGATCAGAAGATGAAGTGGTCACTGAACTGCGCAAGATCGCTAACGTGAAAGAATCTTACGTTGTCTATGGAGTCTACGATATCGTCGCCAAGGTAGAAGCAGAATCGATGGACAAGCTGAAAGAAATCGTCACATGGAAAATACGAAGGCTCGATAGAGTGCGCTCAACGCTCACGATGATCGTTGTGGAAGGAACCTAAACCTCACTATCTACCTCCCACTGGTCCGTCCATAAGAACATCATACCGACCAGGTATCGGTCCGTGCAGCTGCATATCGGGATAGACGACACAGACTCAACAAAGGGCGGCTGCACTACATACATTGCTGCTCGCCTTGTGGAAACAATCACGAAGATGGGACACCGCTTCTTTGACTATCCTAACATCATAAGACTCAACCCAAACATACCCTACAAGACACGCGGAAACGCCGCGCTCGCACTGCGTGTTGATGCTTCGAATGAATCTTACGGCCTGATTCAGGAAGCAGTTCTTCGCGAGATTGAGCAGACCAGTGATCTGGGACGAGAGGGCACTGACCCAGCGGTCGTCTTCGTCAAAGGTCAGCCGACAAACGAGATCAAGCAGTTTTCGCGGAGAGCATTGTGGGACGTTCTTTCTGAGAAACACGCGATTCGAATTATAAGATCAGCGGGAGATTCAGCTGCAGCGTATGGGGCCAGAATCGGACTGGTAGGTGCACTGGCCGCAGTCGGTCAAACCCTGTTGCGTGATCATACTTACGAGCTGGTTGCTTACAGGACGAAGTCGAATCGCGGAACACCCAGGCGCGTTGATGGGGACTCCGTAAAGAGAATGAACAGGATGACGACCCCAGACACTTTCAACAGCTATGATTTCGAGAACAAGCGAATGCTCATCACTCCGCATGGACCTGACCCCGTGCTTCTAGGAATCCGCGGCGAGACTGCAGGGGCAGTTAGGAAGGCATTTTCAATGATTAGGATTCACGAACCGATTGAGCGATGGGTGATCTTTCGCACGAACCAGGGCACCGATGCCCACTTCCTGAGCATCCCCATGAAGACCCCGATTAAACCGGGTAGGGCGGTGGTTGTGAGTGGAGCTGCAAGCGATGTGCCGCGGCGGACCGCCGGTGGACACGTGTTTTTCACTTTGCGTCACCAGGCTGGAGATTTGGATTGTGCGGCGTTCGAACCGACGGGGAAGTTCCGGGAGATCGTTGCAGGTCTTCTTCCAGGAGACAGAGTCACAGTTTACGGTGGAGCAAAGAAACGCTCAGCCAACCAGTCTCTGACGGTCAATCTCGAGAAGATCCAGATTCATCAGCTCATCGACAAGTCTGATTTAGAAAACCCGACCTGCCCGAGTTGTCACAAGCACATGAAGTCCGCTGGAAGAGGACAAGGGTTCAGATGTGCAAAATGCTCGATTGTATCACGCAACTCTAACAAAACACTCGTCAAGAGATCTAGATCCGTGCTGCCTGGAACTTATGCTCCAGCCTTGAAGGCACACAGGCATTTGACTAAACCGCTCTCTCGGTATGGACATGAAAAGAAAAGATGGGACCACGACCCACCTTCGGGCGATTGGCACTACCCGTAGATGCTCATGCGGTTATGGAAATCGATGGTGCGAAGGGTAGAGCCGCAAAATGCCGCTATCGTAATCAGGCCAACTTAACGGCGCACACTCTCTCGGTCGTATACCAATTTCCATAGAACCGGCGCGAAGAGTATGAAAGCAAGCAACCCGGTGAACGCGATCGCCTCAACTTTCATGATGGGATCCGCTATGGTGACGTTACTGCTGCTCTTGATGTTCAGGTCGATGAGCAGAACTATGGTTAGAACATCAACCGGCAACAATCGAACCGGTAGGCTGTAAGTTTTCCAGTGCATGAGAACTAGTCCAGCACTAATCAGAACGGCAACAATGGCCGCGATGAGCCATAAGATCGAAGATTCAACGATCAAACGTTACGTTACCCGTGTCATTCAGAGTGTGCTCGGAACATAACTATTTTCCGCACATAAGTTCCCGAATACTCGTTAGCGCCAAAGCGCCTTCAAATCTTCTCATCATATCCACCCTCTCCTAGAACGGAACCGCTGAGAAGAGCGCGAACTTCCGACGATCTGAGACCCTTCATCCTCTCCGAGGTTCAGCAAGAGTCGCCACCGACGTTTATGTGGGAATGGTCTAGAAGATACAGTCGAAGGGGCTCGCGATCGTCGATCTTCCTTCACACATGGAGGAAAGCCGCCTCAGATTGGCTTTACGGCTCGATCAGCGCGATCGAAGCAGAAGCTAAAGAACGCATT
>PMBQ01000220.1 GCA_003152955.1 Candidatus Bathyarchaeota archaeon | reverse complement strand
TCCGTCTGTGGGATTTGTCGGTGGCGAAGCCCCAGATTATTGCTGCTGGAATGCTTACTGCGTTGAACAGCGTGACTGCAAGTCCGATATCAATAACCGTTCCATGAAGCTCGAGGAGGTACAATTGCACGAATGTTCCAATTGGTCCGAGGGCGATGTTGATCGGGAGAACCGAATAGACCCAATCAACGCCTTTTCCCCGAGGATTCACGCTTCTCAACCGGACCGGTCTAACCCTAAGGCACTATAAGATTGCTGTTGCTCCCAGAGAGAAAAATGCTACACGAAATTTCGATCTTCAGGGGCAAGTACACGCCAGCAGGCCGCATTGGATTCAATTCATTATGAACTCGTCGAGCATCCGAAGCTCCGACGGTATGCGCCGTTTCAATTTCGACGTCAAAACCATTATGACTCCCCATTGTTTTTCATATGATCACTGGTGTTACAAATGATGAGCTCTCTTCCACATGACGTGGCGCTCATAGTTATTGACGTTCAGAAGGGATTTGACGACCCCAAGTGGGGTAAGCGAAACAACCCGCAAGCCGAAGCCAACATCGCAAAACTTCTCGAAGCATGGCGACATTCCGGTCGGCCTGTCATCCATATTCAACACTGCTCGAAGGAGCCAGGTTCTCCACTTCGGTCAGACTCCCCGGGTAATGCTATCAAAGAGATTGCAAAACCCACTCAAGGGGAACTGATTATCCAAAAGAGCGTCAATAACGCTTTCATCGGCACTGATCTCGAGTCCCGTCTCAAAAAGCAACGCATAACCGGACTAGTGATAGTCGGTCTGACTACCGACCACTGCGTATCGACCACCGCTCGAATGGCTGGGAACCTTGGATTCACCACATTTGTGGCATCGGATGCGACGGCGACTTTCGACAGATCCGGCCCTAACGGAAAAAAGCACAAAGCCGCAGATGTCCACGAAGTGAACCTAGCGAGCCTCCATCAAGAATTTGCCAGCGTCGTTGATACGCAAGACCTGATTAGTGGACTCGAAGTCTCTAAACCACGTCGATGAAAACGAATAGTTCAGATTAGGATGCAGACCTGCTGTCCGTATCATAGCACTTGGGGCAGGAAGGTACCGCGTTTCCTGTGGATAGACTCGATGAAGCTCAGATTCTAAAGCTAGCTAAAAGGTCTCGAAGATGCAGAAGATCGAATCGGTAAAAGCCATCGTGGCTGCGCTTTTTGTCCTCGCTCTCTGGTCTGTTTTCATTTCAATAGGTTGCTTGGTGACGTTCGTTTTTCAGCTCCCTGAGAAGCTGGAACTTCCGCTTGCAGTACGCGTCATCGGCCTACTGACAAGCCTGTCGGGTTTGTTGTTGTTCGTGTGGTTGATTGAGTACAGGAGGCCTGTAGAGGTTCTGATTTCGTCGTACGCGACCTTCACGAAGATGGTGAAAAGAATCCCTCTAGAAGAGCGATTAGGCAGAAGTGAGCCACTGGTGGTGAAGGGCCCATATCGCTATGTCAGGCATCCGCTTTACGCGGGGGTCCTGCTCTTAGCCTCGGGCTTGTGGTTGTGGCTTGATAATACTCCACTGCTCTTCACGACACTGCTTTTCTTAATGTGGTTCAACTTCGTAGTAACGCCATTCGAGGAGAAAGAACTGAACGCCATCTTCGGCTCAGACTACGAGCAGTACAAAAGGCGCGTGTCTAAGATGATCCCCATGCCTAGGCGCTCAGTTCGCAGTAAGCGCTCAGGATGAGATCGTTTGACCCGTTCTTGTTTCATGCTCCGCAGCGGATGGCTTGCTAGGCCGTGAACAACTAATATAGAGATTCAGAGATAGTGGAGGGGGTCAATGAATTTTCTTGTTAAAGAACTGTCCATCTTTCGGGTTTTCAATTCCCCAACTTATGGAAACTCGCGGGGTGATGCGTAAGTAGCTGCCTTTTCCGAACATACCGTCATGCTCCACGATCTCAGCTGTTCCATTGACTTTTATCGCACGTGGCTTCCATGGATCTATTGATTCCAAGTCATCTATTACCATGGCGATGCTGGTTTTCCCGCTCTTTATGTTCTTGTACCTTTGAGTTTGAAAGAAGATGGATTGGTCATGGCTTCCGATGAAGAAGCACTTGCCATCGTACTCGAACGCCACAGGCGAGACTTCCGGTTGANNTGCGTCTTCAGATATTGAATCTCTTGATCTGATAACACAGTCTCACTTCATACAGATTTCAGCATCGCTTCGGTTATAAGATGACTGGCATCACTCGGACCTGGTCCACTATAGAAAGTAGCTTAGGATCTGAGCGCTATTGAATTCAAACATTCGACGGCTTTTGCCTGTTTACCTGACGCTCGTAGTGTGGACCATTGCGTGGACTGCCTCGGTCAATGGGCCAGTCATGGCGCTTTATGTGGAATCTCTCGGAATCGGAATCATGAATTGGAGCCTGCTAGCGGCTTCGGCAGCCTTGGGAATGTTTCTTCTCGAATGGGTCTGGGGCGCCCTGTACGATAGGATTGACCTTCGGTTGTTGATGATTCTCTCAGTTGTCGGCATGGGCATCCTCTTCCCGCTTTACACAATTCAAAGATTCATTCCATACTTTCTGGTCTTCCAGTTTATTTCAGGAGCAATCGGAGTAGCATTGGGTCCTACCACGCGAGCCTACGTGTCGGATGCATCTCCCCGGGAATCCATCGGGCTGTTCTCGAGTCTGTGGTGGACTTCCTTCATTTTAGGGCGCACGATCGGCCCGTTGTTGGGCTCCTTCATCGCTCAGGTTTGGTCGTTTCAGGTCACCTTCTACGTGTCCACTCTCCTTTCGTTTGTCACAGTGGTGCTCATCATGATCACCTTCCCGAAGAGACAAGCTACTCGAAGGATAGGTTCGCTAACGATCATGAGTGATTTGAAGTCGGTTCTGCGTGTTCGTTCGATGGGATTTCTGTTCCTGTCTGCACTTTTCGCTTTCATGGGAGTTGCGTTGATGCGATCGTTTCTTCCGCTCTATGCTTCGGAACAGGTCAGGATGTCAACGTTAGAAGTTGGGGTTCTCATTAGCGCCACTTCTGCGGTACAGCTGATCGCTTTGCCCTCGCTCGGGTGGATTTCTGATGGGTTTGGAAGGAGACGCACGGTGCTCTTGGGTTTCGGGTTGACCTCTCTGGCATTTCTCCTCTTCTTCCTTGTGGGAACCCCATCTCAGCTGATGATAGTTTCACTCATTGTATCAGTGGGCCTCTCCGCGAGCTCCCTGCTGCTCCTAGCTCTCATTCCTGATGTCGCATCCGACAGAGCCTACGGCGCTGTTGTTGGGGTCTACGGTTCCTTCGAAGATGTAGGCCTAATTCTAGGCCCGGTCGTCTTTGGGCTAATCTGGAGTGCGTACACCCCCGTCTGGATTTTTGCGGCGGCTTCAATTACACAGGTTCTCGGAGCATTCTGCTTGCTGCCCCTCGTTAGGAATCACCGGCGCCGAGAATAGTTCGCTTTGACTAGGAACGGGCCTCTGTGAAGTGAGCGGAGTTTGTGTACGTGAGGTTTTCGCTTACAGACTTGAGGCGTCCAGGAGGGGTGTATGCATTCCATACTCTGTCTCTGCTATCGTTCCGGTCGTCTTTGTGAAAATCAGAAAGCGTATTCTTACATTGGTGGAGGGATAAGAGAACACCATGACGCCAGCTGGGACACTCCGGGTTCTCTACGACCTCGCTAAATTTCCGAACGCCGGCCCAGCGCCCGTGTTTTCCCATCTGCACATTTGCGACGCCGTGCTTGTGATTGGTGATGAAGGACCTAAGGGGAGACTTGAGTTGTCGAGGGAGTTGAGTATAGGAGAAGGAACCATTCGGACAATTATCAGGCGTCTCACAAAAGCCGGAATCATAACCACAGGAGAGGAAGGTTGCCGACTGACCAGGAAAGGCGTGACGATTTACAATCGATTGAGGGCCAAGCTGTCGAGAGTCCAGTCGGTTGACGCTGATGAGCTTTCAGTGGACAAGGCAAGTGCAGCAATCGTGGTTAGAGCCTCCGGAGGTTTGGTCAAGCGTGGTGTCGAGCAGAGGGACGCTGCCGTTCGTGCTGGGGCCACCGGAGCTTGCACCCTGGTTTACAAAAATGGTACGTATCTTATGCCCATGGGGAATTCAGACTCAAAACTGAAGCCTCATGATAAGCTCCCGCGAATTTTAGATGACTTGTTCGCCCCAACAGACAACGATGTATTGATTATTGCAAGCGCTCCTGAAAAGGAACTTGCAGAATATGGTGCGATTGCGGCTGCGCTCACACTAATGGAATAGTGAAGAGCTGCAAGAGATCTATGTAGGGTAGGCGCCGCAGGTTCTGCAGTAACTCACTTGTTCTCCTAGGCGTGAACCGCAGCCAACACAGAGTTTCCCTCCTTCACCCATTCCTCTCGGTGATCCAAAGATGCTCCTGAACACTTCATAGTAGGCCAGATGCTCCTTATCCATGAGTTTGACTCCTTCCCCCTCCAAGTAGAACTTCCTCATTGCACTGAATTTATCGTCCGAAGTCTTGTTCTCGAAGTACTTCGTGAGAATAGTTGTTCCAGAGCCTTGCTCAATTGGCATTTTTGTTCGCCAAACTATTTCGTTGGGCAAGATATGCTCGAAGGTTTTCCTCAGAATCCACTTGCCGTACACTGTGCCCTGCTCTTCGCGAATCTTCAGTTCCACAGGGATTTTCATGGCGAACTCTTTGAGTGCGGGGTCGAGGAACGGTAGTTTGGCATCCATGCTGAGGCTCGCAGCTAAAGGTACTGATGCGAATCGCATTATCTTCCATAGATCCGCCAAGTATTGTTCCAATTCCTCGTGTTCTTTGTTGAATAGGAAACTGTAGCCGGCGAACAGCTCATCTCCGGCATCGCCCGTCAGCACGCTTCGAAACCCCAAGTCCTTCGCTTGGCGTAGGCCAATCATGATTGTTGCGTCGTTTCGAATTTCCATAGGGTCGAATGAGCGCATGACCTTTACGACCTCTTGGATGACTGTTTCAGCGTCTATCTCATCGATCCGCACAATTGTATGGTCAATGTCGAATTTTTCTGCGATAATTCTCGCGAATTTCTCATCGGGGGCTTGCCCTAAGCTGACGGTAATTCCGGCCAAGGTGGAGTATTTGCGGGAGTTCAGTGTGACTATGGAAGTATCCAGACCGCCGGAGAGAAGAATGCAATCAGCCATGTTTCTTCTGGAGGCGTCTTCAAAAAGATCTCTCAGTTTTGAGGTCGTTGCGGCACCTGAGTGCATTGTTGGCTGCTACCTGTTTACCGTTTCATCGCTGGCCCTTGTAACAATTTGATGACTTTCGGGCCCAGTGTTGTGAATAAGATGAGGTTGTTTATGAGAGCCGTTATCAAAGTCGGAGCTCCTAAGGCCATAACTCCTACGATTGGTAAAGAGTAGAATAGAGCAACCCATGCGTTTTGAAGCAACTCGCTCATCAGGGTAAGCACGACTGCAGATACGACTAACAAGCGAACAGTTGGTATCCGATCAGGACGCTTCATAGTTCCGGCGACGAGGCCGAGTAGCCCAATTATGGCGGCGATGAACGGCGTCCATGGTCCTGGTTGTACGACAATATCTGAAATGAGTATGATCAGGAAACCGGTAACAAAGCCAGCCATGGGCCCGTAGACGAATCCATCGATGAAGGCCAGAGTCTCGGTTAGGCCGACTGCTATCAATATGCCGAAGAGGGGAGGTGACATCACGGCAAACTGGTCCAGACCAACTCTCGCAACGGCACCAATAGCGATAAATGTGGAAACGTGAGCGATTTGCTTTGAGTTGAACCCCAAAGTCCAGCCCTCGAAAGGTAAATTGGCTGGATAATCCATCCATCTCAATAAAACACTGTTGGTAGCCATGGCGAAACTTGAAGTTAAAATTCCTGAGCCAGCGAACAAACCTCCGCTCCTCAAGTACTTGGAGCAGCGAGGGGTGACGTTGAAGGATATGGTAGAGGCTGCCTTGGAAATGTTCGTTCCTCATCCCGGTGTGGAGGACAAGGAGAAGGCGATCAGAATATTGGTCGATGAATTCACAGATGCTCTATCCGATGTAAACGTNNAAACGTCTCAACCCTTGTCGTCGCGTGTTATCGAGCAGAGGAGGACGCCAAGGCTGGGCTCATACCGGGCTTAACGCAGGAGAGATTCATGGGTCGACCGGGGCTTGTGGCTGATGAACTTCTCGGGATGACGATAGCAAACTACATCGCCGGTGCGAAAGGTATCTTCGAATTCGTCCGTTTTGACCAGAATAAACCTGGCATACTCAGCAAGCTGGGGCCAATCACGAACGACGCGATCGGCGGGCTGATTGCAGGCTGCTCGTCAAACATGTATTCACAAGCATTCAGAAAGAGCACGGCGTGACATCATTGGGGATTCTGAGCGGCTTGAGGAATTCCATCGCGTTCCTCACGATTTTACCGGTCGGTATGGACGTAGATGGTTTCTACCAAGCCGCGAAATACATGCCGCTTTATCCCATTGTTGGTGCTATGATCGGGTTGCTAGCGGGAACTTTCGCTTGGGCCATTTTTCCAATCCTACCGCCTCTGATAGTAGGAATGCTTTGTCTCGGATTCATCCTTCTGATTACCGGTGTGCACCACACGGATGGGTTGCTTGATTTTGGCGACGCAGTGATGTATCATGGCTCTCGTAGGGAGAAGATTAGGGTGATGCATGACCCAGCAACCGGGGCGGGCGGCCTAAGCTTGGGGCTCGTAGTTCTGGTTACCACCGCCCTAAGCATCGCTGAGTTGAATCGGGCTATCATCATACAGGGGTTGGTTGCATCGGAGGCGGCGGCAAAATTCGCGATGGCATTTCAGGCTTGGGCTGGCAAATCTGCTCACGATGGAATGAACAGACCGTTCATTCGATCGATGCATGAGAGGAAATGGCGGTGGCTGCGACTCGCTGTCGCATTCGTTCTCGTGTTCTCAGTGTCGGTGATTGCCCTGCAGGCAGTTGGTGTTGCAGTCGTGGTGGCGGCTTCGAGTGTGGCGATTGTTTTGTTGATGATCGCAATGAGACAATTCGGAGGAGTCACGGGCGATGTCATGGGTGCAACTAACGACATTACGCGTCTAGTGTCGCTTATCGTGATATTGGGGTTAATTCATTGGGCATAACCGCGCTTGTGATGGCTGGTGGCAAAGCCACACGAATGAAATCCAGTGTAGAGAAGCCCTTGCTCAAGATTGGAGAGAGGACCATGTTGGAGCGAGTCCTGAGTGCGCTTGACCACTCGAAACTTGTCGATCAGGTTGTCGTGGCTGTGAGCACCAATACGCCACAAACCGCTTTGGCAGCAGTGAAGTTGCGCAGGCGGATCGTTGAGACACCGGGCGTTGGCTACGGCCCGGACATGCAATACGCCATAAAGAAATTGCATCTAGGTGAGACATTGATTGTCTCGGCCGATCTGCCGTTCCTCACTGGAGATATTGTGGATAGAGCGATCGATGCGTTCCGGAGCTCGGGAAAGCCGGCTCTCAGCGTTATGGCCCCTGTCACTAGTTACGAAGGAATGGGTTTGACGCCAGAGCATGTGTTTGAGATTAACAGTAGAAAGCTTGTGCCGATAGGATTGAACCTGATTGACGGAACCAGAATTGATGAGCCGGAGCTTGACCAGACTGTCCTCGAACTTGATTCGAAAGATCTCACTCTGAACGTTAATGCTCCGAGCGACTACGAACTCGCCAGACTATTTGAGAAAACGAGAAGGGCCCCTGCTGATGAGTAAAGGTAGAGTATCGAGTCTGCGCGTGCAGCCCTCTTACCGGGTGGCTCGCATTTCAGCCTTGGCAGCCCTGTCAGTGATAGGTTCTTTCATTCATCTTCCAGGTCCTTTCTCAACCATTGCCTTTGATTCTGCGCCGGGATTCTTTGCTGCACTATTCTTCGGCGCTGGCGACGGTGCGATAGTGTGCGCGATCGGCCATCTGGCAACATCGACTGTGAACGGCTTTCCGCTCGGCATACTCCATCTTCCAATCGCGATTGGTCTAGCCACTGCCGGAGCAGTAATCGGATTGATTAACAAACTTGAGCATCGCTTGAGTTTCGTGCCGGCTCTGATCGCTGGAGTTGCGATCAACACGGGTCTAGTGATAGTAGTCGCCCCTTCAATGGGGTGGGCTGCAACTCTGAGCCTAGTCCCATTCCTCCTTTTTGCCTCAATCGCTAACGCGATAGTGGCTGGAGCCACCTACGTGGGCGTGAGGGGCCGTCTGCGATATTGACAACCTTCACTCACATGCAAAACATCAATACCCTACGTGATCTTCGTCTCTTCAAACTCGACAGGAAACGTATCCTAGTCGTTAGCTGTGATTCAGCGGGGGGCGTAGGCCCAAAACCGTTTGATCACGTTAAGGTCAGCGGGAGTGTTGTCGGAAAGTTCACCGCAAGGGTAGCACTCATGGAAGCTTTGTCCGTGGGCGCACTCCCGTTTTGTGTTACAGTCGCACTGAGCGTTGAACCCCAGCCGACTGGCACCCAGATTCTCAACGGGATACGAAGCGAGCTGCGTCACGCCTCATTAACGCCTCCAGTCACTTTGCAGAGTAGTGAAAAGAATTTCACAGTCAAACAGACAGGATTAGGGATAACCGTCCTGAGCATCGCCTCGCCTCAGTCATTGCGGATGAAGAGGTGCAAGCGCGGTGACGCGGTCATGGCAATAGGCACGCCTCACGTTGGGGAAGACGTGGTTCCAGGCGAACGTAATAGTAGTGTTTCGGACACGAGGGATGTTCGGAGGCTCCTCAAGATTCCATTTGTGCGCGAGATAATTCCGGTTGGGTCCCAGGGAATTCTGCGGGAGGCTCAAATTCTAGCTAAGGAGTCTGGTCTCAAGCTCAGCCTAAACTCCGAACCCAGCCTCAACATTCTGAAATCAGCAGGCCCCGCAACGGTTACGCTTTGCGCGATACCGAATTCAAGATCAGAGCTGCTGAGGACAGCAATCGGTAAACACGTGAGTGCTGTCGGAACGCTTTGCTAAGGCTAGGAGACAAAGCATCGATTCCATATCGATGGGAAAGCACCCAGGTCGTGAATGTGCGAATTACGAAGCACTACTGACAGACTGAATTCTAGATTTGTTTATGTATTTGAGTTCTCGTCCGTAACACGCTTCAGACTTGTCGGCGAAGAATATTCACAGCAATTTGTTGCGCACCATCTGCTTGAGCTGTCTGATGTTTGCGATGTTCTTGCCGACCCATGCACCTAGCTTCGTCGCTGCAGCCGGCACGCTGCCCGNNCCTTTAGCAATCGCTGTCGATGGAAATGGCATTGTTTGGTTCACTGAATGCAATTCTAGCAAATTGGCTAGGTTTGACCCGGCGAATCACGGCTTCACCGAGTACACAGTCCCAGGAGTTGGAGACATGTGGGGGGTCACTCTGGATCACAGCGGGTTCGTTTGGTTCACACAATATTCCGGAAAAGGATCGGTGAGCCCTGGCGGGATGGTCGTATTTGGCGGCACCGGGCGTCTGGTTCGATTTGATCCAGCCCGAAATAACTTCACGACTATCGACGTTCCCACTATTGGGTCCTTTCCGATGCGGCTTATGGTTGATGTTCAGAATAGAATCTGGTTTACAGAACTGCTAGGAAACAAGATTGGGGTTTACGATCAAAGCAAGAAGCAATTGATCGAATACCCTGTTCCTACGAACGCTTCCGGCCCCGCAGACCTGGCCTTTGACAAAAATGGTGCTTTATGGTTCACCGAGACTTATGCAATGAGCCTGGGTCGGTTCGACCCTTACAATCAAGAATTCACCGAATATCCATTGGGAAATAACACCGGGTCTCAATTCGTTGCATCTCCTGTCGGACTAGCGGTGGACGATCGAGGTAACGCCTGGGTCGCTGATCATGGCGGCAACTGGATTGTCGAATTCAATCCAGTGACACACAAAACCATGAAGTATCCAACACATATTCCACCCGTAGAGGCCTATTCGCTATCGTCGGTGAACGATTTGCTATTCGACTCCCTCGGCAGACTCTGGTTTGTGGAGCACGGTGGAAACAGTGTGGGATATCTAAGCGTCCAAGAGAGTGTCCAGATTGAATTCCCGATACCGACAGGACCAATTAGCACTAGCCTTTGGATTGCATTGGCACCTAACGGAGACGTATGGTTTACTGAATGGAGCACGAACAAGATTGGAGTCGTTCATTCAAATCTATCTGTTCCAGTATCGATAAGCGTCTCCAATCGGCACCTTCGCATGGGCCCTGGTGACGAGACCACAATATCCATCCTCACAAAAGCCTCCCAAGAGACAGGAGGCAACGGGACATTGAGATACTCGTGGTCCTCCTACAATACAAAAGATGTCTCAGTTTCATTCTCATCGCAATACCCTTCACTAACTGATCCGGTTGGCAACTCGGCGCAAGCCGAACTGTTTCTCTCAAGCTCGATTAAGACCGGCAACTACACGCTCGGCCTGGGAATCGACACAGGAAAGGTCACAGTCTGGAGCATGATTCAAGTCCAAGTGTCACTCGAGGCGCCAACGGCTCCCGTTGGGACAAGCGTAACCCTAGCCCTAGTGGCGGCAGCTGGCGCAGTCCTTCTTGTCGGCCTGATATTGAGGACACTTCTGCGGCGGCACCCTCGCGTTGTCCACCGAACCTGCGCGATGAATATCTAACGAAGAATCACGATTCCCTAGTCTCACGCTCAATTCGGATACAAGAGGTCCCTTCGGCCCAAGTCCAGCGACTCGCCGATCTGTATACTTGGAGCTTTGTATCGGGACTAGCATCTTTTGAAAAAACTAAAATATTAGGATAACCCTAACTTAGGGCATGCCTATCTCACTCGAGGTATCAAAGTGAGAAGAGAAGTCGTCGCACTGGTAGGAGGATTGCTGATCGTGGTTGTAGCCATTTCAGCCTTCTATGCGTCCAATATGGGAGCACGTACCGCTTCGACGACAACGGGTCGAATCAAGGTGCTCGCCTCATTCTATCCAGTGTATGAGTTCGCCAACAATGTTGGTGGCAATCGGATTGACCTCTTGCTGCTTGTTCCTGAAACTGATGACGTGCATTCATTTGACCCTAAGCCATCATCCATACAAAATGTCGCAACTGCGAACGTTCTAATTTACAGCGGAGCCGGGCTTGAACCGTGGATTCCTCAAATCGTTGCCGCCGCCGACAATCCTAGATTAATAGTCGTGGATTCCAGTCAGGGGATTGCTCTACTACCCGTTCCACCCAGATTCCAGAAAGACAACCGTGCATTCGACCCTCACATTTGGTTAGACCCGGTTTTGGCGAAACAACAGGTAATGAATATTCTACAAGGCTTGATTAGGGCCGATCCAGCTGACCAAGGATATTTCACATCCAATGCCCAAGCCTACACCGCGAAGCTCGATAATCTCAATTCTGAAATACTGCAAGCGACCAGCAACGTCAAAACAAGATACTTCGTAACCTTCCACGAAGCATTCGCATATTTTGCAAAAAGGTACAATCTAACTCAGATCCCGATAGCTGGACCGTTCGAGGAGGAGCCGACCCCGAGTGACATTCAGGGCGTGATTACTGCAATACAGNNCAGCAAAATCGTCTTTGTTACGTCGGCTACGAGTCGATGGAGAATCCGAGCATCTCCCAGTCCATAGCATCCCAGAGTCACGCTACTCTAGTCTTGATGGACCCCATTGAAGGGCTCAGTCAGGCTGACCAAGCCGCAGGAAAGACTTACCTAATCAAAATGCAGGACAACCTCGCTGTATTCGTGTTGGCGTTGAACCATGCAGACTGCTAGAATCGTCGAATGCGATGACGTGGTGGTTCAGTACCCGAACGGAGTTCGAGCCTTAGATCACATC
>PMBQ01000287.1 GCA_003152955.1 Candidatus Bathyarchaeota archaeon | reverse complement strand
GCATCAGTGAGCACTGCAATGGTGCCACGCATACATTAGCCGTGCGATTACCTCTCCCGACGACCCGCCTACATTATGACGAAAAGAAAGAACACAACAACGAGGATAATCCGGTAGACACCGAAAGGAATGAAATTGTTCTTCTTGACGAAGCCCAGGAATAGTTTGATCGCAGGTAAGGCTACTAGGAACGACGCGACGAAACCCACGGCCAACAAGTTGAACTGACTTGCAGAGAATTGGCTGGACGACATCAGCAGATCAAACCCTGACGCAGCTATCATCGTGGGCACAGCCAGCAGGAAAGAAAACATGACGATCGTTTCTCTCTTCATTCCGAGCGCTAAGCCCGCCATGATTGTGGGCGCTGATCTGGAAACTCCAGGCACTATCGAGATAGACTGGAAGACACCGATGAGCAGGCAGTGCTTGTATGGAATCTTTGACAGGCTGTCGATGTCTGACCTGACCCGATACCGTAACTCGAACAGTATTAGGAAAATTCCGCCGATTAGCAGAGCCCAGAGAACGATTTGCTCGTTACCGAGCAGAAATTCCTTGAACACTCTGTAGAGTGCCAATCCAACTATCCCAGTAGGCATGAAAGCAACAACCAACCTCTTCAACACTTCAAGATCGAGGAAGAGTTTCCAGTAGAGTACCACTACGGACAGAATTGAGCCGAACTCCAATGCAATCTCGAAGCTCTTGACAAATTCCGTCTGCTGAACATTCAGTAGCACAGCAGCTAAGATGATGTGCCCAGTGGATGAAACTGGAAGAAATTCGGTAAGCCCCTCAACGACGGCCAGTACGATTGCACTCAGAACATCCATCTGTCTTCAGACTCCTCGACGTATTTCCCAAAGTCTTCAGGTCAGCAACAATTTAGAGTAGATTAGAGTTCCGGTTGCCACCGAAACATTAGGGAACAGTTCCAAGGAACATTTAATTCCGCCCAGAGGCGATCGACCGGACAGAGAACTGGGCATGAAAATCCAGATCGACAAGCGAACAGTCTTAGTCGTCGTGGACGTCCAGAACGACTTTTGCTTGGGCGGGGCACTTGCGGTGCCCGAAGGCGATAAAGTCGTCCCGATCCTGAACAAGTACGTAGAGAAATTCGAGAAAGCGCGTGCTCCGATAATATTCACAAGAGACTGGCATCCATCTGATCACAGTTCTTTCAGGGAGCAAGGAGGCCCATGGCCGCCGCATTGCATACAAAACTCGAAAGGTGCAGAATTCCACTCCGATCTCTTCATGCCTGCTGAGGCGGAAGTTGTTTCAAAAGCTGACAGGAAAGATGAGGCATACTCGTTATTCCAAGGAACCGACTTGGCAGCGAAACTGCACCAACGCGGAATCAGGAGACTCCTCGTTGGTGGGCTCGCGACTGACTACTGCGTGAAGGAAACAGTTCTCGACGGACTCAAGTACGGATTCGAGGTCTTTCACCTAGATGACGCATCCAGAGGGGTAAACGTTAGCCCAGACGATTCTGATCGAGCGTTGAGAGAGATGGTAGCAACGGGCGCGAAACGAATTAGCTTCAGAGATATGGATGAAGGATCGGATCATGGGAAGAAGTAGGGAAGGGATTGAGAAGGGGGCGCGACCCTTCCTTCCCTCTCTAACGGTCTATGCTTCTCTCCAACCTTGACAATTCGCACCGTGTGATGCTCTGCGAGAACCCTGTATTCCTCGGAGAAGCCCAGCTGATGCAGTACATGCTTCACTTGAAGCTTAACATCCTTCACGCCGAACTTACTCCCACCCGCGGTGTCGGACACGATCAGAAGCCTCCCTTTCAAGGAAACCTCTGTCTTCAATCTCTGACCTAGCGATTCCGCAAATTCCTTGCCAACCTTCTTGAGATCGCCCAATTCGATCTCTATCAATCAGCAGTCCCAAAACAAACTTGGTGGAACTTCCCTAATACGCCTTCGTGTCAAAGGTCAAAGAGAGGCTGCAGGTTGGAGGGGTAGGCGAACGATCTCCCCACACCCCTCACATCTGAGAAATTCAAACCGCTCATCTCTGAAAAGAAAGCGGATTCTTCTCAAGTGCCTGCAGACGCTTACAGCATCGAATTCCTTCAAGTCTATCACCGTGCCGACCGATAGTGCGTTGGCATGAATAACAAGGAGACTTGGCTGAAAGTACTCTAAATGAGAGGGACCCTTTAGATTAAGTCAGAAACCGCGATAAGCGCGTTCGCCAAATCTGAACATCAGCAGAACGCACCTGCAGGAATCTAGGTGACTAGAAGTGATACGCTCATGTCAAAGATGCAATAAGAACATTCTTCCATGAAAATCGAGCGTAAACATCTCAACAATAACTGAAAGTATTCGGAATTGACTCAGTGAAAACGCGCGCAACTCACGCTATTCAGAGTCAGTCTAGTCTGCTGTAGACGATGGCCAAGAGTGCTATGAAAATGACTTCTGCCAATACGTTCAGATATCCACCGTGCCTAGACCGAGCCAAGCTCAAAGCTAGAGGTAATAATCCAGTTGCGATTCCAGCCGCTGCGGCGAAGTAGTGTCTCCACGTTGCTTTTCGCCAATCCATGAGAGCGAATATTGCTGCATATCCAACGTACAGCAGAGCCGCCAACGGGATGATGACAAACCACTTTGCATGTGCATAACTTAGCGTGTAGAAAGTTGTGAAGAGCAGTATGACAAAGACGGTGCCGAAACCCCAGATTCCTAGTGGAGGATACGTCTTGGCTCCAGATGGGATCCTTACCCCTTTCCAGCCTAGGGCGACAAAGATGCCTAGAATAACTAAACAAAGTAGGTACTGCCAACTCGCAATTTTGTAAGTGTAATTGAAAGTTAGAGCTATTGCGATTGCAGACATCACAAAGAGCACCGATGCAAGCATGGTCCAGCGTTTTGATACCCAAGGCTCCCTAGATTGAGAGAGGCTTTGTACGATCAGGATTGGGGCACCGATGCTTATGACAGCGTGATAGACCACATTTGTGAGTGGTTGGAGAATGCCAATTCCATAAACTCTCAGAACACCAGAAACGACTGTTGCGCCCATCCAGTTTGGGTCGAACCAGCTCTTGAGCACGATACCTTCTTCCAACACTCCGTATGCGGCGCCGAACAACAAGACGGAGGCGAAATTCAGCCTCTTCCGGGCAACAGTTTCCCTGATAATCAGAGCGCCGAAACCATAGAATCCAAGATATACCAGAAACACGAAAGGACTGAAGAACACAAGAAGGGGCGTTGAACCGGAAAACAATTCAGCGATCATCGGGGAGAGTAGAATCAACAGAAACTGCGGATGCTTCCAGCGTCTTGACGTTGCCTTCAAAGTCCCCTCAACTCTGTCTTCCTACTCCCGTCTGATGGTGTTACGCAGCGCTCCGATCCCAGAAATCTTCGCTTCGACAACGTCTCCATCCTTCAGAAATTTCTGGTCTGTGAATGCGGCGACCCCCTCTGGCGTGCCGGTTGAGATTATGTCGCCAGGCTTCAACGTCATGCCCGCGGATACATACTCGATTAGAGCATCTAGCTTGAAGATCATTTCGTGAGTATTGGAATGTTGCCTGGTTTCACCGTTTACGGTGAGCGAGATATCCAGGTTGTGCGGGTTCGTGATCTCGTCTCGAGTAGCAAGGCATGGTCCAAGTGGAAATGATGAATCGAGCCCTTTTCCTTTCACCCAGTTCGAGCCCAGAGCAACAGCGGCATTGTCCGACCGCGTCGAGAACTGAAGATCTCTGAAGCTGATGTCATTCGAGACAGCATAGCCTGCTACATACTCCATTGCATCCTTACGTGGGATGTTCTTCCCTACTTTCCCAATGATGACAGCAAGTTCAGCTTCCCAATCTGCCTTGCTCGAAATCTTCGGAATTAGAATAGGATCATTGGGTCCGATTAGCGCGTTTCTGAATTTTGTGAAGAAATATGGTTCGGAAGGAGGCGTCGCATTCTGTTCCACATTATGTGAGAGATAGTTCCTTGCCACTAAGAGGATCTTTTCAGGGTTGAGAATTGGACTGCGAAGTATTACTGATTCAATCGGGAAATCAGTAGCGTAGGTTGTGATCTTTCTGTGAGTGCCGACAAGCGAATCCAAGAGACCTGCTGAGAGTACTTGGTCTATAGTTGTGACTTCTCTTAGTGGCGTAATGTCCAGCGCTTTCGCAGTCTCTATGAGGTCAGAGATGTGATCTTTGTGGACGACGCCCACTCTAACGCTCCCATTCTTGAGATAGTGAACAAGTTTCAAAATAGACACTCCCAGAGGCTGTGCATTCGGTTCTAGGAGTTGCTGATATTTGAACCGCAACTGGCGATGACTCACGTTCTTGGTGGCTGAGGCAGCATTTTATTCGACGATCGATAAATGATCTGACGCAAGTGAATTGTGTTGGAATCATGCGACAAATGCGGAACCGAACTTCCTCGAGGCGCTAGCTTTTGTTTCAAATGCGGTTCCCCTGTCATCAGACCCTCCACTGATGAGTTTTCTGTCAACTCTGATGATCTGGTTAAGAAAGTGAAGGATCTTTTGCATGAGGGAAATGTGAGAAGGATAATCGTTCGAGACGAAGAGGGCAAGCTCCTGCTCGAGTTACCTGTTACGGCGGGCCTAATCGGGGCAGTTTTGGCACCTTGGCTCGCAGCAGCGGGCGCGATCGCTGCGCTCGTTACTCGCTGCACTGTCTCTGTGGAAAGAGAGTGAAATCAGGATTTAATTCGAAG
>PMBQ01000413.1 GCA_003152955.1 Candidatus Bathyarchaeota archaeon | reverse complement strand
CCACTCGACCAAATCGAGCAACTGGATGAGTTTCATCGATCGAGCCGCTTCGCCTCTCGCAGTTGAGTTGCAGCTCACAGTGAGGGACATCAACTTTGACGATGGATCGCCAACCGCGTTCCTGAACGCGATCATGCCGGGTTCGGTCTTCAACAGATTGGGCGAGTAGAGTCGGACAGCTTTACGTTTCGCCAACTCTCTGAGTTGCAGGACTTCTTCCCAGGTTCCGCCCGGAGGGAAGTCGGCCATAACATGTTTTCCCAGTGACAGCGCCTCACAAGCAAAACGGAATTTTATTGGATGGGACCCGATGATAACGACGGCATCCAACGCCCCAAGCTTGGTTTTAGTCTTCCGTGGTTTGCTTCTCGAAGGTTTCGTGGTGAGTTGAACGAGATTCCATTCACCATTGATTCTAGACAGATCTGATTGGCAGCTTTCCTCTAGATCAATAAGCCCAACCGTTAACGTGGTCATGTCACCTTACAAAGGCAGCGCTACGGACTCGTGACGCTCAATCGACTCGAGGGTCGCCAAGATTATCTCGAGGGCGGCTCGCGCGTCCTTCCCGGTAACGGGAGGTGTAGTATCATTCAATATGGAATTAACAAAAGCGCTTACTTCAGCCTCGTAAGCGCTGTTTACGGTCAGTAGATCAGAATATGCCGATGGATAAGTAACACCATTCTCCGCTCCCTTGAGCAAGACGTTCATGTGATTGTCCGAAGCGGAGATGAATCCCTTGGAGCCCAACAATTCTAGCGTCGTATACTGCGCGTAACCTTTCGGGAGAACGTATCCGACTTCAAACGAACCGACGGCACCTTTCTTGAACTTCAATGTTGCAAACACTTGATCGTACAACGGAGAAGTGGGAACACGAGTTCTGGCAATCCCGAGTACTTCTATGACGTTGTCATCGAAGAACCATCTCAACAGATCAGCGTCATGTACGCCTACTTCAGCAATGGGGCCGTATGTCATTGCCGGATCAAAGTACCACGACCCAGGTTCCGCAATTGGACGTCTGGAAATTTGAATGGCCCATATTGGCTTACCAATCTTTCCTTGTTTGATTGCCCGCCTGACTGCTGAATATCGAGGTATGAATCTGCGTGAGTGCGCGATCATAAGCTTCACGTCATTCTTAGTACACGCAGCGATCATTTGGTCTGCTTCCTTGAGAGTGAGCGCGATGGGTTTCTCGCATAGGACATGCTTACCGGAATTTGCAGCGGCAACAGCAATTTCGCAATGATACTTCGTGGGGGTGCAGATGTCGACGGCGTCAATGTCCTGGTTCTGGAGAAGATGCTCATAATCTTCGTAAACTCGTACCGACCCAGACTTCTCTTTTGCCGCTCTTGCCCTTGACGGATCCGCATCAGTAACGGCGAGGAGCTTTGAAGATGTGATCTGAGTGATTGCAGGTATATGAGATTCTAGGGCAATTGAACCACAGCCGATCAGGCCAATTCCAATCCTTCCCGTCGAGTCGTTCAATCGAGTTTTCGTTCCTACATTCGCTAGGGTTCTTTTAACCCCTAAAGGATGGGATTATTTCTTTCGCGAACGCAGTTGCCTGAGACGCCACGAAATCATATGGTTTGTCTCCGAAGCCACAGATCAGATGCTCAACGCCAGCCTCTTGAAGCTTCTCTATCTCCCGGACGATATCTTCGCGTTTACCACCGAGCATGTAAGCCTTCTCTCCTGAACTGAGCGTGTAGGTACTCGTTGCGGTACTGGAAATCTCAGCTGGTACTCGGAGACTTATCGTAATCTTTCGTCTTTTTAGAAGGGACTCCAGTTTCTCCCTGCCTTCTAAAATCTGCGAAGGTGAAAGGCCGACGGGGTGCCATCCGTCGCCTAGGCGTGTTGCTCTTTTGAGCGCCGAGGTAGTGGTTCCACCTATCCAAATTGGCAGGCCATTCTTATTGACCGGTTTCGGCTGGAATATCACATCGTCAACTTTGAAGAACTCGCCGTCAAAATGGGGTTTGTCCGCCGTCCACAGCTGTTTCATGAGACTTATTTGTTCATCCATTATCTTTCCACGATTAGAGAAATCTGCGTTAAGCGTGGCAAACTCGTCTTCCATCCATCCTGCACCAAGTCCAATGATTAAGCGTCCATCGCAGAGGACATCCAACGAGGCCACCTGTTTTGCGAACAGAAATGGATCACGCATTGGGAGTACGATGATTGAAGTGCCTAGCCGAACATTTTGCGTTATGGCGGCAGCGTAGGTTAGAGTTGTTAAACTCTCCAAGATAATTCCGTATGGTTGTGGAAATTTGCTACTTACCGCAATGTGATCAGTGGTCCAGATGGAATCGTACATTAACTCTTCTGCAAGTAGCGAGAAATCTCTGACAGCTTTCTTTGAAGTTGGAACACCATAGTGAGGGATAGCGGCTCCGAACTGCATCTTTCAACGACCCACTGCAATTAGACGCGCTTATCTTGAGAACTATTTATTCTAGCCGCACCAAACAGTACGAGCGACATTCAGCAATTGTTGGTCTCGCCATCGGATCAGTTGTTCACTGCTCATGCCACGTTTCCGAACATAGATGCGAACACTTTTCTGCACGTTGGAAATAACAGATTTTGAAGGCTTTGACCATTTCGCCAAGCTTCGCCAGGTATCCGGCAGAATCTTTGAGTAATACCGCAACGCTGCCTCGATCTCACCTTTACCATGAGGACCACCATGAAGGTGCGTCTGCATGAAAGGCCCAAGACCTACACATGTCGACGATCGGGCCATCTCGCAGAGTGCTATGTCAATGCCTTCCGCAGTCGCGATTCCCTTACCAACCATGTCTAACGCCTCGCGCAACATGGTAAACTGCAGTCGGTTTGTGACATAATCCTGAATTTCATGTTTCAGCAATATCGGCCGTTTACCAACGCGCTCCATCAGCTCAACTGCCTTCCGCATAGTACTTTCCCGCGTCAGCTTTCCTGGGACAATCTCGACGAGCCTCGTCAGGTGGACTGGAATTTGGCAAGGATGAACAACCACGCATCTAGCAGGAAACGCCGCGGCTGATTGGATTTTGGACATCGCGAAGCCACCCGAGCTGCTTGCTATGACTATCCCCCGATGTGTTAGGGCCGATATTTCTCTGAACATCTTTCTTTTCAAATCTAAAGATTCAGGGACACACTCCTGCACGTAATCAACCGTGGAAACAGCCTGCTCTAAGCTCATCGTATAGGAAACCTTTCGAGTTGCAGCCTCGGCCGCGAATTCACTAAGCAGACCGAACTTCACCAAGTCACGAAAACTCTTTACAACAGTTTTCTTAGCGAGTTTCAGACTGCTTTCTTCGACATCTTGCAGAATGACTTCAATTCCCTTTCCGGCGAAGAGAACTGCCCAACTGCGTCCGATTGTTCCGGCACCTACCAATCCTATTGTCTGAATCTGTTTTCCTCGACTCAAAATTATCCCGCACAACAACTTCAATATTGACGCTCGTCTGAGGAGCTCACAAGTCTTAAGTACTTTCCAACGGAGCGAACACACATGCGCTTGTCACCGGTCGAGCAAAAAATCCTGCAGGAAGTCTCTTCTGAACGCTTAATGCAGCATACAAATGAAATCTCGAAATATGTTAGGATCTCCGGAAGCGATGACGAAGCCAAATCTCTCGAATATGTGAAGAAGACATTGAGAGGTTATGGCTTCAAGGTTCACGAACACCACGCTGAAGCGTATATCGGTTATCCTGTAGCAGCGTGGTTGAGTATTACTGAGCCGGAGACAAGAAAAATCGACGGCGCCTCAGCCTCTCTAGCGCCCTCCACTCAAACCAACGGAATTCAAAGCGAAATCGTCTATCTCGGCAAAGGAGACGAAGAAGCATTCTCGAAGAGATCTGTTCAGGGGAAACTCGCTTTGCTAGAGGGCCTTGCTGAACCAGAGATAGCAAAGCGAGCGGACAAATATGGAGCTGCAGGAGAGATCTTCATCAATGATGATTACGCGCATGAAGGCACAGTATCCGTGATTTGGGGAACGCCGCGAGCTGAAACCGCGTCTTTGCTCCCAGACACGCCATGCATCTCAATAACTGCACAAGAGGGGGCATACCTTAAGACCCTACTGCAGAAGGGTGCTGTCTCAGGACGGCTGGTTACCAAGACTTGGCGAGGATGGAG
>PMBQ01000034.1 GCA_003152955.1 Candidatus Bathyarchaeota archaeon | reverse complement strand
CGACATATCCAACGTTCCGTAGAGTGGATGAGAAGAGAATTGAATGCGGCTGGAGTCATACACAAACCCTACCTCACGGAGAATGTCTAGACGCCGACGGTCAAAGCTGAAACAAGGCGCCCTGTAGCCTTGAACCTCGCGGGCGAACTGGTCCTCAAGAACAGCTTTTGCCCGTTTCATGTCTGCCCTGAAATCATTTTCAGTCATAGTCAGGGGGCGTTGGTGAGTCCACCCATGAGTAGAAATATCAGAATGCTTTGTTAAGCGTCCACAAACAGCTTTGGCAAGTTCACCGAGTACAAAAAATGAGGATGGAACACTTTCTTCCTCCAGAATATCAAGATACCGATCCACCCCATCGAGTAGGGACACCGAAGCATTACAGCGGTCCCTCTGGAAGTAATCGAGATGGTACCAATCTTCGATATCCATTGAGAGGACAGCATAACGCTTAACTGTGGCCGGTTTTTCATTTTCCATCGTGAACCGCCCAATGAATAAAAAATGGAAATTGATCGTGCAAATTAGTGAAAACCATTAATGAGGACTCCTGGGCAACGCCGATTTAGTTGAAATCCAGTAATTGAGAGTCTCGTCGAAGGCCACCCTTTGTGAACACTTCGCGCAACCAAACATTGGATCAAACAAGCCGACCCTTCGACAAGAAGTTTTCATTAGGGTATTCTCTTTTTGATAAATATTGCAGGCACTCCCCCTACCACGGTATTCTCGGGCACATCCCTCGTGACAACCGCACCAGCAGCCACGACAGCTCCGTTATTGATCGTCACCCCTGATACAACAACGGCATTAGCCCCAATCCAGACATCATCGCCGATGGAAATGTCCTTTTCAATTCTCCTTTGCAGATATATTGGGAAACCAAGGAATGTCCCATGATTTCCGCAAAACATCTTCACCCCCGGACCCAAAAGTGTGTTTCTACCTATGGTGATCTTGGAATTCTTTTCCGCCCATATGCAGCAATCCATTGTGATTCGAACATTGTCCGCAAGGTAAACATTTTCGGCGTGCCTGATCGATGTGCGTGCATGGATTCTGCAGTGTCCATGGATGTTGATCTTTCGTCTCCACAGTACATGTTCATGAACGTAATATGTGAAGGACGAAACGACCGCCTCGATAAACGCAAACGAAAATACGCAAGAGAATACTTCACCAATTATCGAGAAAAGTTTCCCCGAGTACCAAGCTTTTATTCTATCATCAGCCATCGCATATCACTTTTTGTTTGGAGATCAACCACAGAAGGACTTAACCTGTCCATCCTAAGGATACTCATGCAATCGGGTGAACATCCCTGTCTCTCCTGCTCCGACCAAGCCCATTCCTGTGAAAACCAGATCGCAGCATTTCTCTGTGCCCTTCGGGAATCGGAGAACTCCGTATTGCACAACGAATGGAAAAGAATCCTTCTTAAAGGAAGCAGCCTCATGCCAAGTCGATCCGTGCGATCTAACCCATAGATGTGCAGAATTGTCCTTTTCGTTTGCGCCACCCTCCACGCCCGTGCTTACNNATAATGTAGTTTGGATGGTCGCCGGCGTCTGACCCAGCGTCCGTTCCCCAGTACAATGCATCGGCGGAAAAAGTGACGCCGACAGCACGCCACAGCTGAGTTCCGCCTCCGACAAATTTCCAGCTATCGCCTCGATCGTTACTGCAGTATAGACGACATTCCGCATCAGAATCACCGGTCCCCATCCATACGCACTTGGCAAATGGATCCCACTGAACGAAGTGAATGTGTTTTACCTCACCCGGGCTAAAGGTGTGTGCGGTCTGGAAACTCCTTCCACCGTCTAAGCTCCTGTGGAGAGCGATAGGGTGCCTACGGTCTGAATTAATCACATATTCACCCATCAAGATGGTTCCATCTTCCATCACGCACACGCCGTTGTGCGCGGGTTTGTTGCCACGGGGAAATCGAAACACGAGTTCGGCCCTGCCAGATTCGGGATGAAGCCGGAATGCCCGTTTCCGAATAACGACAAAGAAATAGCCCTCAGGCAAAGGCCAAAGATGATGGATGCCAATTCTGAGCAGTTGTCGCGTCAAACGGAAATGTGCCAGTAGCTGTTCCAAACGATCTCCGACAGCCACAAACTTCCCGATCTGCTGCCCAATTTCATTGGCAGCCCAAAACTTCATGCCTCGGGCGACATAGTAGACCTTTCCATCTGTCCACAGAATACGACAGTTGCGGAGGGTTGTCTTCACGCTCAACTTTGTCATGACATCATCGTGAAGTGACGAGTTCTTTAATCAGCGCATCATACTGGAGCGCTACAGCCTTCTCAGTGAAATGCGATGTAGCGCAGGCAAGTGCGCGGGATCCGCGAACCTTAAGCTCGGTCCGATTGTGATAAAGATACCTCACCATCCGGACAAATCCTTCGATGTCACCATTTCGTACTACCCAGCCAATGGACTCCTTCTCTACGAATAGAGCCACGTCCGCTTCCGTGTGCCCGTAGAGAAGTGTTGGTTTGCCGCACGCCATAATTGTATAGATCTTCGACGGGAAGCTGAAATTCAGAATGTGAGGTGCCAACAAGACAAGGCAAATGTCGCTTGCTGCGTTGATTAACGGAGTTTTGTCACGGGGTACGTATCCCAAGAGAATCACATTGTCCAATTTCCTGGCCGCGAGTTCTTGTGCAAGCCACTCTTGCTTTATGCCGCTTCCTGCAATGAGGAATTTGATCGGAAGGTCACTGCAGACCTCAGCAGCAGCGAGAACTGGCGTAAAGTCCTGAGCATTGCCGAGGTTGCCCACATAACTCACCACAAATTGCGATCCCAGTTCGCGCTCTTTGGCAAAAGCATTGTCGCGGTCTAGGGGGCGATAAATCTCCGTATTCACAAAGTTAGGAATCTTTCGCAGGAGAGTACGACTGGGAACACGAAGCCTCAACACATCTACCAGACCATCAGATATGCTGCAGATAGCATCGCTCTGTCTGTAGACAAGATGTTCCACAGTCCTTAGAGCTTTAATGAACCAGGGATTACGTATTTTGCCCTGCCGGACAAGACCATCGGGGAAAATATCTTGTGCAATAAATACTGACTTGGCGCCATGCCAGCGGGCAATCCAAGCACTCACCAGTCCTATGGTGAGCGGCGGGGACTGAGACAACACAACTTCACACTTGAACTTTCGTGATAACATCACTATCAGGCCAAGAGCGTGAAACCTGAGGGCGGTTGTGATCCGCGTCTTTATCCCTCCTTTCCTTGAGGGGACGGCAACATGAAAGCAGCGAATGCCGTGATAGTCACTCTTAAGTAACCACCGCCCGTGACAAGACGTCATGGGCTGCCGCTGTAGAGACTCCTCATCAATCGCATAATGAGGTGTAGTGGTTAGAACGATGACTTCATGACCCAAACTTAACAGCCCCCTGGCGAGGTCAGCAAAGATGTACGCATTCGAATTCGCATCAGGCGGAAAAACGAGACTATGCATTAAAATTCTTGCCATTTCAGCGTCAAATTGGTCTTACTGGTCATCCCTTTGATATGGAGTTGCGCAAGCGTTTGTTCTTACTCGACCGCTAATAAGGATCTTTGTCCAAGCTCGCAGTGGCAGCGCGCTCAGGTGGACACATTGGGAAAACAGAATTCAGGAGGCACGATTCTCAGTAGCCTTTATGGCATCAAGTGCTTCACACGCCATCACGAACTGATAGAAGGGCCGAAAATATAAATTCGGAAGGCTATCTACCAACTTCAGCACTTGCAGGACCGCTTGTTCGGTTCCTCGCATAGCTGTTGCAAGTACCATCCTTTTGGTGATCTTCCGGTATTCTGAGTCGTCTTGTCTCACCGGTTCAAGAAACCAATGTCCATACTTCTCGAAATACCATGGATAGATTTTCCGGATCTTCGGCCGGTCGATTTCATAAAACAGCCTAAAGGATTTCAGGGTGAGTTCGATGGATTTTGCGGACTCCGCATGATGATACGCTAAGGCATTCGATTCAAACAAGAGAGGGATCCCCATCTCATGCAGCCCGCATCCCCAAAAAAGATCTTCCCCACGGCGCATCTTTTCATCCCACAGTTTCAAATCACGGAGGACTTCCTTTTTGACTGAAGTGTTGCCACCGGCAAAACGATTGGGAGGAAGAATTCCACCGGTCGACCTGGCTAACTTGAAGTTTTGGCGATAGTTTTCATTAGCAAATCGCACCCAGTTGCTCGCTTGCTCCCATTCCTCCGGATATTGAACCAATCCTGTGACAGATACTGTCGCTTGTTCCTTCGCATGACGAGAAATATGCGCTTCAAGCCACGACGGGATTGGACGTAGGTCATCGTCGGTAAAAACAACTACGCGGCCGTCTGCTTGATCAAGTCCTGTCTTGCAGGCCACGATTTTGCTCCGGTTTCTAGCGTGGCGCTCGCGTTTGAGGCGAAGATACGGATGTCGATCTGAAAACGCCTGGAGGACTTCGCTTGTTTGGTCCGTGGAACCATCATCGACTACGATTACTTCGAAATATTTCCGATCAACCGTTTGGGCGGCAATAGCTTCCAACGTGGCAGCCAGCGAAGCCGCCCGATTGTAGGTGGGAACAATAACGCTGACTTCGACACTAGAAATCATACCGCTTCAAACCATGGAGGAACTCATACGAACCTCTCACTTTTCGAAGCAACCTGTCAAGTGTATCGGAACCATCTACACAAGTTCGAGGCATTCTTAACATGTTGGCATCTCTCCGTACCCTGGTTCCTTCCTCAGTGAGACCCACGCTGTAGCCTGAGATCTTCAACAAAGATGTCGTGACTTGAGAGAAAGCTCTCGCTTGACCATAGGGATATGCGAAACTGGAGATTGGGCGTGATAGCTCGCGCTCCAAGACCTTTTTGGACATCTGCATCTCAAATAGGGCTAGATCCGCAGATGCTCTGGCCAAAAGGATGTGTGTGTGTGAGTGGGAACCAATCTCAAAGCCAAGAGAAGCCATATGGCGAATATCGTTCCATGAAAGAAATTCATCGCAATTGTCCCGCAACCCCCGACTTGTCCTTACTTCTGAAA
>PMBQ01000306.1 GCA_003152955.1 Candidatus Bathyarchaeota archaeon | reverse complement strand
CTCTATCACTGATTCGTAAGCGCAACCAGACCAATCAGTTACAGATTAAACTCCTTACTTCGGACCAGGGGGTCGGAGGTTCAAATCCTCTCTCCCCGACCAATCAATCCCAAGCAGCTCATTGAATTAGCGTCGTTCCCAAATTTCGGATTTCCTCAATTTGGGTCCGTTTGGGTCCAGTTAGCAAATCTTCCACCTTCTGCACCGCTTCTTTCGCCCCCGCCGGCAACGAATGCAAGTAGATCCCTCGGGTAATCTCCGGAGAGGCATGCCCGAGGAGTGATTGCACGGTGCCAAATGGCGTTCCAACCGCGTCCAGCAATGTCGCGTTCGCATGGCGTAAGGAGTGCCAGCGAATTTTCGGAATCTTCAACTCTTCGCATACCGGAACGAGCTGACGATTCGTCAAATTGCGACGGCACAGCGGAGTGCCTTTCTTTGTGCGGAACACCAGGGCCTCTGGATCGACGGCTTTGGGCCGCATGCTCGATAGGATCTCCACTCCCTTTGTACTCAGCGGAACGGTCCGCTTGCTAGAACGCCTTTTGGGCTCATCGAAATGCCCTTCGTAAAGCGTACGGCTTACACGAAGAAAACCAGCGTTCAAATCGATATCTTGCCAGCGGAGTGCCAGCAATTCGCCAATTCGCAAGCCGGTCAAGACGAGCAGCCAAACAAGGGATTTAGACGGTTCTGGCAATCCTTGAAGAACCGCACAGAGCTGCTTCGGAGACAAGACTGTTTTCTCCGGCTGAGGTCCTCGTCGCGGCAATCTAGTTTTACGAACAGGATTGTCCTCTATGTAACCCCAGAACTCCGCCGCTCCCAGAATCGTTCCTAGCGTGGTCCGAACGTGCTTGACCGTGCGCCAGGAAAGATCCTTGAGTTTGTTCGCAAGCAAAGCCTGGATGCTCTCACGCGAAATCAAACGCAACTGGATATTGCCGAACGTTGGCAGAAGGTGAGTTTCAATGATGTACTCGTATGGTCGCCGCACTTCTCCGAGCGATGGGGTATCACGTGTCATGGATTGCGCCGCCTGGGCCCGACAAAGGAATCGACATCCTCGCGCACACTGATCCGCTGGGTACCACTCACCCAAGAATAAAAGTGCAGGTCAAACGACAAGGCGAGTCAATTAACGTAGAGGGTCTCCGTGCTTTCATGGCCGTTCTGGGGGATCAGGATGTCGGAATTTTCGTTTCGACTGGTGGATTCACCTCGGCAGCAGAACAGGAAGCGCGAACGCAAGAAAAGCGGAAGATTACTTTGGTGGACATGGAATAATTGTTTGCACTTTGGGTCCAACATTACGAACGGCTCAACGAATCCGACAAGCGATTTCTGCCTCTTAAGCCTGTCTATTACATCGCGGCAGCCGAATAGGACTAGCAGGTGTGAAGAAATTTCGAGGTTCCTGACTCAAAAACGACGGAGGTCACGCTACTTTTTTTGGATCCATCTCAGTCCCCAGCAGACGCAAGCTCACGTTCCGAACTCAGTGCATCAAGCGCGTTGCTAATCTCATCGTCAATCGCTGACTCATCCACTCTGCTCTCCAAGATCACCGGCACGTTCGCCGGCACGAGATGGGACACCTTTTGGAATGCGAAAATTGATTCAACACTCAAGCAATCATGCTGGCTCTGGGAATTTACTTCGCTTACATGGAGCTGTTTGATTCTCTCTCTGAAGCGGTGCAGAATTGAAGACGCTTCGCTCATAGTTGGATCCACTTGCCGAGCATGGCCAATATCAAAGCACAGCGATGCGCGAGGCAGTTCCTCAAGAATGCCCGCCAAGTCCTTAGCTGTCTGTCCAATCGGTTTTCTCTTGTCCATATTCTCGATACAGAGAGACGCTCCCAGGCGTGCCCATTGTCGCGGCGTAAACATCGCGTCAGGGTGTACAACTATCGGCCACCCACGAGAGGCAACACGCTCAAGAAGTCTTAATGCCGTCTCTTCAAACGATCGTTCCATTGCACTCGGGGCGTGAAATGAAACATAGTCGAAAGCGCTCAAGTCGAGAAGTTCTAGTGCCTCAACCAAGGGAATCAATTCCTCTTGTCGGAGCGCGGACAATTCCACGGCACAGGCGCGTTTGTTGGCCAACATTCGCAAGGCAAGACGAAAATCACCCCGCGCCAATGCACCTGTGGAAAACCCAACACACCTCATTATTAGAAAACCCCGTATTTTCTGGTGAGTGGCGCTATCTGATCATTATCAAAAAAGATGTGGTCAAGAGCATCCTCAAAAGTCTTGCTGATCTCTCTGACGCGTCGAAACGTTTTATCCGTTCTTGAGTCTTCCGACCTAAGATTGTCAAGTGCCTCACGAGAGCCCTCATCGCCGAGAATCGCTAGGAATTCCGAGTAAGCGCCAAACAATCCTCTTGCAATCGCTTCAGGGACCGCATAGCGCTCCACCGATCTTGCCACAATTTCAAGCGGTGTCATCCTGACGTGATCTCTAACGTGATTCACTAGCTTGAGCTTTATATCATTTTTGTCGGTGGAAATCTGACTTTGCAAATCCGGATCTAGGTGTGAGCTGAAGCATACCAGCAAACCAGAAGCAAAGATCAGTTTCCTCGACATCCGCAACTTAGCGTTGCGCAGACCCCATCCCTTGCCAGCCCTGTCACGCTGCTTGCTGGCGAAATCCACGGCCATGGTTCTCCAGAATCGGACGATATCGTTTAGAAGAAATCGCGGAACCCTATACCTTTTGCCATCACGAGTCAGAAGGTGATTGTCTTCTTCGAGATAACGATTGATGACTCCACGAATCACTCGTTCGTACGCGTCAGTCCTTTGACCGATCGCACACGATTCAAGCAGTAGCAGAATTCTCTGAGTCGTGTTTTTGTTCGTGTCGTCCTGGCCGCCAATCTGGTGGATGATGTCGTGGCTAAACGCCATATTTCCGAACGTTCCAGTCGGACCGGGTTTTTGAAAGTTTGCCTTCTCAAGAACCTTCTGAATGTCCTGCGCAATCAACAGGTGATCTGAGTTGGCTCCTCCATCTATCAAAAACGTCCAATCCAGATCACTTTTGGAAGTCCACTCGTCTCTGCCAAGCGAACCAAATATGACAAGACTTGTGTCTTCGGATGTGTACTTTCGAATTTGGCTTGAGAGCAACTCGTCCAGCTCTTTGCGAGTCTCGGAAGAGGTATCGCGAGATTTAGATAAGAGATCCGAATTGAGGAGCTCTGCGGAGAGTCCTTGCGTCATCTTTGGTCACGTGTGTTTGGCAACATTCTAACAAGTTTCACAAGTCCCAACTTCTGTCGCGCACCCGTTAAGGCACTCTTGGTTGTGGGCGCTCAACGCGGTAGAAGTCAAAATCGAGTCGAAGAGGTAACGAAAAACCAGGGGTTCAGCCAGGGGGTCAAATGACCCCGAAAACTTGGGTCCATTTTAGGACCAAATAGCGCCGAACACCCCCTAAAACGGTACTACAGGACGCAGAACCAAGCTAAGCGATTCAATAGGTTAGACAACCAGAACTACTTCGGGACCAGGGGGTCGGAGGTTCAAATCCTCTCATCCCGATCCTTCGCACCATCCTCGAAATTTCTACCGCCTAAGCGCCATCGGCTGGTTTGCGCGATACAACCTTCTCCCGCCCTCATTTGGACCCCGACCACAAGA
>PMBQ01000177.1 GCA_003152955.1 Candidatus Bathyarchaeota archaeon | reverse complement strand
TCGAATGACTGCGCAAACTGGCCCATATCGTATGCTCCTCTGCGAGGGCAATTGTCATGTATTATGCTGCTGAAGAACGCCTTGGGCCGGCCTAATTCATCGAGTTCGGGAGTGAAGCCCTGGAGCACGGATGCCAAAGTAACCAGCGTCCAGTCCGGATGAGCTGGGCAACCTGCTATGTTGACGACAGGGTTTTTCGTTGTTACTCCTGCTGCCTTCAAGGCCTTAGTTACCGGAACTGCTTGAGTGAGATTGCCCTTACCTGCGGGTATGCCTCCGAAGGATGAGCATTGGCCAACTGCAACTACCCAGCCCGCCTTTGCAGCAAGCTTCTGAAGAAGTTGGTATCCACTCGCCGGCTTACCGTTGTATTCACCAATCCAACAATAGTCTCCCGGCGATCCACCAGGAGGTGTTCCAATTTGCGGAGTGCCCTCCACAACAAGAACGTCTACTGGAGCATTTCCAAAAGCTGCATTCATGAGAGGAACATGCGCCTTGTCCTCACTTGTGTACCCAGCCGAAACCCAACCAAAGTCGTAGTCAGGAGTCATCAGGGCTTGCCAAAAGTCAGCCGAAACTTGAAGGTCAGTAACAGCATCAATTAGGTTTGGATTGGATGCCTGTAGCATGGAAACCGTGCATCCAGTATCTCCTCCGAGAGGTAGCCAAATGAGGTGCACTTTTCCGTCGTTCGCCTTTGCTGATTGTGCAAAAACATTGGCAATGTCACCCGCGTACATGCTAACGACAGCAGAAACACCCATCACACCACATAATTTTAGAAAATCACGTCTTGTAGTCAATTAGGACACAAATGGATTCTCAGCTAATGAGAATATAGAGGTTCGCATTCGTTCTCGCGAATTTCTATATACATAGATTCGACTTGCAGAGATCCGCCCACATGATTTTCATGCGCGAAAATATTTTGAGAAAGCTGGGATTGATTCTGGCTTTTGGGTGGTCACAATTGCGTTTACGCTCAACTCTGTTTGACCGCAGTTGATTGTTGCGCCTCCAAAACCAGTTGCTTGTTTGTTCTGCAGGATTACGCTCGGATGTCGTACCAGTGTAATTGTACTGGGACTTGTGCGAGTAGTCGTGCTTCGTTGAATAGATCAATGATTCGTTGAACAGGCGCGTTGTCGCTATTTATGGTGTATACGCAGACAGGGCCGTAATTTTTCATGTGCACGAGGTTTGTTGCAGTCAACTTGCCCAAGTGCTTTCGTATAACCTTCCTATCTAATCCACTGAACTTCGCAATCTTGTAGATCGTCAAATCCTCACCACGATTTCGGGCGAGAACTAGCAAAATTCTCAATCGGGCTTCGCTGCCCAGCGTCTTCAAAAGTTGAGGTCTCACAGGCAATGTTACTCAAAAGGAATAAGCGACCCTGTGTGGAGATAAACAAGAGAGCTAAGTGAAAGTACGTTTCATAGATCATCCCATAAGAAACGAGGACTATCGCATCAGCGTAGTTCTCTATTGATAAATCAAAATCGTTAACTGTCTAAACCTCCAAATTTGCATGTTCAATGTCAAAGGGAAATGTTCCAAATTTGACCTGCGTCTTTTGCGATATAGTTCAGCGAGCTGCTCCATCTCACGTTATCTACGAGGATGAGGAATTCATCGCTATTCTCGACAAGTATCCTGTCTCGATAGGTCACACGCTTGTATTACCCAAGAAACATTTTGGCCGCGTCCAGGATCTTTCCCGGAAAGAATTCTGTGCCATGTACGCTCTGGTGCATGCACTAAATGCGTTGATTCAAGCTCGATTGGGTGCAAGCGCGTCCCACATTTCAATAAACGATGGTGCCGCAGCCAACCAACTCGTCCCACACGTACACGTGCATATTATCCCGCGCAACGAAAACGACAGCGCCGGGTTCACCTCTAGAAAGTTGCTCAAAACAGAGGAAATGGATCAAATCAGAGCCAAATTGAAAGTGGAGAAACTAGAGCTTACTTTCTGAGCTGGGACTGAACCATTCTGTTCAGTTCTACAGATACCTGCCGTGGCTCAATAATGGGCGCAGTGCACGTTCTCCCTACGCAGATGTATGCAGTCGGTGATTCTGAAATGGGGTAGCCGAGAGCGGTAATTGCGTTCTGGTCTTTTTGTGGGTCAAGGATTTGGATTATCCTACGGGGCTCATAGTTTCTATGCGCCTCGGAGAGCAGGCCCTTTGTTTGCGCTTTCTCACTGGACCCAATTATCCGAATGATCGTGGGCTCGTGTAGGAACGCATCCACTGCCAAAGCATAATCCGCTGCCATGAAACCGAATTGAGGGTATATCTCGACGAACCGCTTGAGAGTATCATCAGCCATTTTCCGATAGTTATCTTTCCCAGTTAGATGGTAGAGCCTCGTTAGGACCTGTGCGGCAACACTGTTTTCGTCGAGGGGCTTTGCGGGCTTGCTTAGAAATCCAGGAGCGTTAGGGTCTACGACCGTGTCAAAGAAGCCACCGTGCTCGAAATCAAACAATTTGCGAACGGCGGTGTCCATCAATTCCTGCGCCATTCTCAGAAACTCAATGTCTCCCGTTGTCTCATACACGACTAGCAGTGTGTTGGCTGTTTGCGCTTGGTCGCCAAGTTGATTTTGCAGGTGTGGTTGTCCATCATTGAAATGGAACATGCCATCGCCCTGCTTGTAGTTCAGTTTCAGAAGGCTGTCTATACTTCTGAGAGCGAAATCACGCGTTGACGTATCTACAAGGACAGATGACGCTTCAAGATACGCAGAAATCAGCATCGCGTTCCAGTTCGTGTACACATGTCGATCAATGAATGGTGGCGTGAGTTTCGCACGTTCTGCTTTACTGCGCGAATAGTATTCCTCATCGGCGTCTTGGCTTCCATAGAAGCAGCCATTCTGCTGGTCGCTGAGCCACGTCTTAAGATAGCCCGTGATCCCCTGCGCAATCTCAGCATAGAATGGTTTGTTCGTCGCTTGGTAGGCGTGAATGTATACCCGCAGCCATTTGGCGT
>PMBQ01000303.1 GCA_003152955.1 Candidatus Bathyarchaeota archaeon | reverse complement strand
GCTCCGGGCGGGATTCGAACCCGCGATCAGCGACTCGATTGGCCTTCGCGTTTGCGGCGAATAAGGCCGCTATGCTGTCGGTCCTGCCTGGTTAACCGTGCTACACCACCGGAGCGCAGCTGGAAACCAAGCTTATCGTGACTTTAAGTTCTTTTGCGAATCACATCACATTACTATTCAAAGCGACCGGTTAGCCTCCGCAGAATGTCAATACCTGACTCTGAAGTCTGAGAATTCGCCTTTCCAGTTTTCCCATTTCACCTCCAGCGTCTGAACCTGCGCACCTGGAGGACCTCGCTCGCAGAAAGCCACGGCTTTCTCAACATCCTGTTTCTCTCCCTCAAAGAGCACTTCAACCCGTCCATCTGAGAGGTTCTTCACCCATCCCACAAGTCCCAGGCGGTGAGCTAGGTCAGCTGTTTCAGCTCTAAAAAAAACACCCTGAACTCTACCGGTCACATGCACATGCACCCTAGCTTTCACGATCATCAGCACCACTTTTGATACCATCACGACCATTGAAAATCAATCTTGCTTATCACTGAGAAAGTGGATTCGCTGCAGGCCTAAATATTTCAACCTCCAGAGATACTTCGTCAAGATACGTGCCGGTGAACCCGTCGAGTTTGCGTGCAGTAATAGTGGAGTTGAAGCTTCCCGCTCTTCCGCCGCAGGCGGAAGAGACTAAGACGATGGCCGAGAACATCGGCTACAAAATTGTCGGCACACTAATCCAACGACGAAAGAGCGTTCATCACTCGTATACGATCGGTCCTGGGAGACTTGGTGATCTGAAGCGACTAGTGGAAGAGAACGAGGCAGATACTGTGATCTTTGCGAATCCCCTCACCAGCAGTCACGTCTTCAAGCTGACACAACACATCGGTGGAGATGTGCGCGTGATCGACCGGAACCTCCTGATCCTCGAGGTCTTCGATAAGCGAGCCTTCACGAACGAAGCAAAACTCCAGATCCGGCTGGCTAAATTGAAATACACACTATCATGGGGCAGGGAGTTCATCAAGCTTCGCGGGATAATGGGCGAGCAGTTGGGNNGGGATGGATGGGCCCAGGCAATTACCCATACCACGAGTACTACAGGGCAGCCAGAAATCGAATCAGCAGAATCGAAGGCGAATTGGAAGACATATACAACAAGAAAATGTTGAAACGAGATCGAAGACATCAACTTGGCTTCCCAATAGTTGCCTTAGCAGGGTACACGCAGGCGGGCAAAACTAGCTTCTTCAATCTCATTGCTCATGAAGACAAGTCGGTAGGGCTAGGCCCATTCACGACGCTTTCGACGTTCGCACGCAAGGCTTACACAGGCTCGAATCCAGACTCCACTGAATTCATCCTGATAGATTCGATAGGATTCATCGAAGATATGCATCCGATAATCCTGAAGGCTTTCCACGCCACTCTCGGAGAACTCGCAACAGCTGATTTGGTCCTATTGTTCGTGGACGCAAGCGACTCAAAATTCCCATTGGAGAGGAAAATAAGGTCGTGCGCTCAGATTCTTCGTGAAGTAGATATTACGGCACCAGCGATGATATGCGCAAACAAGATTGATCTGACCACACCTGAACAGCTTCAAGAATCCGAAGCACTGATCAGAAAGTACTTCTCCAACGAAGACATCGTACCCGCGAGCGTTAAACTGGGAGAAAACGTCGATAGGGTCCTAGCTCTAATCGAGTCCAAGCTGCAAACTCAGAAAATCATAGTGAATCCGAGAAACCCTCAAGCACCACATTGAATTCGCGGTGCTTCTCAAGCATCACACTATGACCCGCCCTCGCTATGATATGCAATCTTGAATTTCGTATTTTCTGATGGAGATATTTCGAATAGTTAGGCGGAGTAAGCTGATCATCTGCTCCGCACAGGATCAGGGTCCGGCTGGCGATCTTTTCCACGTCGTTCATGCGATCGAAACGATTGCACGCTTCGAAATCACCATACGTTACTTCAGCTCTGACCTTGAGGATCTCCTGGGCGATTCTTTCCACTAGAATCTCACTGCAACTTGGAGAGACTGACATCCTGGCAATGGATTTACTAGCATCCCCATAGTCCTGCATGATTCTTGCCATAAGATCTTGGCGGACTCTCAAGCGTGCTCCAGTTCCCACCAACACTAGTCCTTCCAGGTCGGGATGCCCTAGAGCATATTCGATCGCGATGGCTCCTCCCATCGAATGACCGACGAGAACTGGATTTCCTATGTCCTTTTTCTCAAGATACTCCTCGACAGATTCGACGTATTCCCCAATAGTCTTGAGCCCCAAACCTTCAGGATGACCGGGNNTGAAGTTGGAGTTGCCAGGACATGCGGCTACCTCCGGCCCCGTGAATGAATATTAGAGTCAACTTCAACAGCTGCCGTAGTTCCCAGTCCAACATGGAGGCAATATACAATAAGCCTGACGATGGCTCGCTAAGAGTGCTGAGGCCATGGCTTTGCGTCCCCCAATAATCCACGGGATGCTCATTTTGCTGATAATCGTCTCGATGGCCTTCTCCACATCAGTATTTGCCCAGAGATCGATG
>PMBQ01000280.1 GCA_003152955.1 Candidatus Bathyarchaeota archaeon | reverse complement strand
GATCGACGCAAGAGTCGACAAATAATTCCACCTTCGCTCTTGCCTGAATAAGTCTGTCTTGAAAATCTTGAGAGAGATCTGGGAGATAAGAAGGAAAATCTGGTCTCACGACTCGTTTGCGGTTGCTAACCATCTCCTCTATCAACTTCACTAGGGTCTCATCGTGTGTTTTCCGATCATAGCGGAACGCAGATTGGGAGAATATCCATTCAGCCACGAAACGCAATTCAGGCGCACTAAGCAGCTGATACAGTTCGGGCCCTATTGCCTTGACGAAATTTAGGTTGTAATACGCAATCTGGCTGCCGATATCGCGGCGCTTCAGACCTGCTTCCAGTAGGCTAAGAGCGAGAGATGGTGCGTTGGGGATTCCAAAAGGAGTGAAGGCAAAGAGAACATCGACTTGCTCAGTTGAATTCACGAGCCAATTCTCCAGAGATCAATGTGCCTAAGATAAGGCAGAGATAAAGGCTAATTCGTTGGCCGCCTTCTTTGAAAACAAANNGTAGGCTAGTGGTCAATTGAGGACATTGTTCTTGGTTTCCTTCTTCCACTGCGTATTTGTCGTTCCAGGAACAAGTTACAAGCAGGATCATGCTTGGATTCAATCATCAGCTCTAGCTCTCTTCGTTCTAATTCCCTATAGCAGCCTTGATTCTCATCAACTATCATGATCCTGAAACCAAACCGTCGCAGCCTCCTCACCAATCCCAAGGGATTCGTCCCTAGGTTCCGCAAGCCCCTCGGCCAAAATGCCATAAAGATTCTATCAACGTGTCTGAGCGTTCTCGTAGCGCCTTGGATTACTAGCCCCTCGGCTCCTTCAACATCAATTTTCATCAGATCCACTTTATGGATTTTCAGGACATTCCCCAGGTAATCGTCCAGACACAACGTACCTGCCTCCACGAAACCAGTTTTCCGCGAGACGTTTTTCTCAGAGAGCGAATGCATGCCGAGATTCAATTCATCGATGAACAGTCTCAATTTACCGTTCTTGTTGGAAACGGCTTTTTTGATGGCAATAACATTGGTGCAATCGTTTAATCTCAAATTATTCAACAAAAGTCCGTAGTTCCTCGGTTCCGGCTCGAAAGCGACTACTCTTCCTCTGTCGTGCAGCAATCTTGCAGCGAGTAGGGTGTAATATCCGAAATTGGCCCCTATGTCTATGACGACCATGCCTGGCCTTATGATCTGCTTGAACAGTTCCGTTTGTTGTCTTTCATAGACGCCATCTGCAAGCAAATTAGGAACTAGACCGATATCACTTGCGCAGGCATACATACGGCTTCCTTGACAACTACTAGAATGGTTTCTTTGGGTCTTAATCTCCGATAGATCGATGCATATACTATCTTTGCGCCAGGAATTCTTCGCAGAACCTGATTTGCCGGCGAGAAAAGCATGACAAGCTTGTTCACTATCAGAAAAACGCTGGTTTTCATAGTCCCCCCTACCTTATCAGCTCCAGAGTCGCTGCATCGGAAACGGTCAGAAGAGCCAGCCGCAACTTCCACACACCAGGTTCTGGCAAGATCATTCACAGGCAGCATCTTCATGGTAATCTAGACTCACGCTCTGCTTTCCTGATTCCGCTAATCCACGCCAACTGCCAAAGAAGATACATGGGTTCAAACAACATCGTAGAACCGTCGCTCCGTCGAAGTACAAAGAGGACTCCGTCCTTCGTTAACAATGCCAGCTCCTGTCCGATGCGACGTGGAGAGAACGATTCACGCCCTACACGTGCTGATGGCTTTCGCGGAAAGACATCAGGGTGCTTCCTGGTGAGGTAGTAGTATCCATATCCTTTAGTCTGGACAGCACGCAATAACTCTCGCAGCCCAAGTTTGTTTCGGTGGAACACAATTCCCGCGTTCTCCAGGAATCTCATGGAGTATCGTTTGCTTTTCTGCATGCGCAGAGTGAAGTCTATGTCTGACCCAGATGGGAGGGTTTCGTCGAATCTTCCAATGCTCTCGAATACTTCCCTTTTGAAGGCTACGTTTGCAGTAACCGCGTATGGGAGGGGTCTGTGATTTGGCTTGTGATTTGGCTCGTCGGTCATGGCTTGGAAGCGCTCCACAATTGTCCTAGGCTTAAGCGGGAGAATGGATCCCGCAACTCCACCAACCTTGGGATCTGCGAATTCATCCACGAGGTCGTTCAACCATGATGGCGAGACTATGCAATCGCCATCGGTAAATGCAATAATATCCCCACTGGATTTCGAGATGCCCAGGTTTCTCGCCGCGTACGATGTGTGCTTCTTGACCTCGATGAGCAATGGAATTTGGAATCGACGCACTATCTGTTGTGTATTGTCGCTAGACCCGCTGTCCACCACCAGTATCTCGGTCTTCTCTCGTGGATAGTTCAGTTTGGCGAGAGAGCGAAGCAGATCGCCTATTGTTGATTGTTCATTGAGAACTGGAACAATGATTGAAACCCTCATTCTTGTCACCATCTCGCTAGAAGTCAAATTCGCTCGGAAAGTATTGTTCGAGCCAGAGAAATAGCATCACGAGGGCTAACGCTTTCCTTGAGTAGCCCTTTCGCAGCAATTTTCGAACATTCGACTTCCTAAAAAGTCGGTGTGTCCGCTCGGTGCCATCGTCAAGTACTTTCTCGAAATATTCTTTCAGCGGGATCTTCGTCCAAGTCATGAGTGGGGAATTGAGCCCCATCTTGTGTTGGTTTATGATGTGAAGAGGCAGGAGGCTGAACCGAGTAGCAAGGCAACGCAGCACGACTTTCGTTTCTCCATGGGTTCCCGCGGTCTGTGGAACCATAGCTGCGAGCTCGAATATGCGTTCATCCAAATATGGAAGCCATGTCGAAAGCGAGAAGTATTCGCCGATTCGTTGAATCCTTGGCACATAGAAACCCCACGTGTCAGCCATCCGCGTCTTGAACCGGAAAACATTGGAGAGGTATTCGCTGGGACAAGACGCTTCGTTCTTTGCTCTCTGCACTAAGTCCATTATCGGAAGGAAAGTGTTTGTAATGGCCTTTGTTTGAACACCTTCACTGTAGAGACTGGCCCTTTCGTGTGGTTGAAAAATCAGTTGTCCATAGTAGACTCTTGCCGCAGTTGAGCAGCCCATCCCCAACTCCTTGACAAGGGCATCGACTGACTTCAGGGGTTCCTTGAACATTTCCTTGTGAACGGAGGTGAATGGATATTCGACAAGCTTCTCTCTGATTTTTACAGGGATTGCATACGAATACCTGCGGATGTGCTGCCTAGGTTCCGATTCCGAGAAAATCAGTCCGGCTCCGTCACCTGTGAAAACAGTACCGACCTCACGAGCGGCCTGGGACGCTAGCATGAAAGTTGGAAGGCTCCCCATGTGTTCAAAGAGGAGGTCATCATAGGCTAATGCCAGTTTGGGAAGAATCTTGGCGACATCGTCTGCCGTCATCAAGACTTCATGATAATCAAGATCACAGAATTCAGCAGCCTCCTTGGCAAACGGCTCGTTGTAACATTCGTCCTCAAAAGCAACGGTGAACGCACAAAGCTTACCTTTAACCAGTGTCCGAATCAAAGCTGCGAGAATTGATGAATCGATCCCAGAAAGAAAAATCCCGAGAGTGGCCTGTGATCTATCACAATATCGGTGAGGACTGCGTTGAGCTTGTCGTGGAAGTAGGTGGCCCATTCATCGCCTGTAACTGATAGATCTGGTCGTGGCTCACCTTGCCAGTATCTCTCAGAGCTCCAATTTCCATTTTGAACACGAACCATAGTCGCTGCCGGAAGCCTTAGCACATTCTTGAAGAGCGTCTCATGACCTGGGATGTGTCCGAAGGAGAGGTAGTAGTCAACGCCCGTGAGGTTCAGCGACTTTGGAGTAAGATTGGCAGAAAGGACCCCGCTTATCTTTGAAGCGAAAACGACGACGCCTCCATACACAGAGTAGTAAAGGGGCATGTGACCGACCTTGTCACGTGCGAGTATGACCTCGTTTCGCTGACGATTGCAGAGAGCCAAAGCAAAACTCCCTTGAATACTGGATAAGAATTTCGCGCCGTTTCGCGTTATTCCCCGAAGGAGAAGTTCAGCTTCACTGATTTCACCGACTTCTCCGATGCTCTTCGAAAGTTCCTTCACATTCCAGATGTAACCTTCAAACGCAAGTACAAATCTACCCGCACTAGCCACACCTCCAGTGCGCGAGTCAAGTGAGCAGGCAGCTACACCTGCGTCATGGTAGACGCGAGGATCAGCTACACCTGCACTCAGAGTGCACCGCATATTCTCCAGTACGACCGCATTTAGATCTCCAAGATAACCACAGATCCCGCCCATGAAACATCACTATCTTTGTCGAACCATCACAACACGAAGTTCTGCCGTGTGCGGTCCATCTGCATCATGGAACCAGAGTTTCTCCGGAGGCGGATCCATATTGGAAATCTTGACGGTTCTGAGGCCCATTCTCTTCCAGTTCGTCAATAAATTCTTCAAAAGAAGTATGCAGGAGAGAGAGTCTAGAGATATTAGGACAGGCTTTCCAACTCCCTTGACGTAGACATAAGAAGCGAGATCATGTGTCGCCTTGAGAGATCTCACCATCAGAAGTGACTGCACCAGTCTTCGTGGTGTGATCTTTCGATCGATAGGTCTGAAACATTCCAATGCGTCGTCGATTGTAAGACATTGATGGTGCCGAAAGCTTACTCGCAAAGAGCCTCTAACTACTTGTGGTACCTTCGAAAGTAATCTATCTAGAATTTCGTCCTTCCTGGCAAGAGCGTGAAGAAAGAAGTAAGAGTCGTAAAGCCTCACTGTGCGTAGGTCGCCTTGCATTCCTACGAGGAGATTCTTGGCAGTGCGATATTCTTCATCCAAGAGATACCACAAGCCTTTGGGTTTCTGTCCACCGGTTCTAGATATCCGACAAATTACTGGATAAAAGGCAGTCAGTAGGCACGACCGCAGGGTCTCGGTAAGCGATCGGATGGATTTCACGTGTAAGGTCCCACTATTCCGAGCAAGGGCCTTCTTGATAGAGTGTATGACCAGCTGCATTATACCTGACGGAACGAGTCCACCATAAACTAGGTCAATCTCCTTCTGCCCGTCAAAGAAAGTGAGGAGATGTTCCGCCAATATTCCACAAACAGAGTTAACCTCCTCCCCAAAGTACAGCTCATCGGGTCGTTCGACAAGACTGCCTCGAACATTCAGATCAGATATGACAATACCATAGTTGCTGGACTCGAAATCCCGAGCGGTACCAGAAAGCATGACGTCCGAAATATTGTAAACGGCTTGGGCATTCTCGGCCCCTTGAACGCTTGCGCCCTCCACTGCGTAATTGATAGCAGCTTGAAAAGCATCNNTCAGAAAAGGACTCGATGAGGTTCAGAGATAGACCCAGCGCATCTTCAATTCCATGAGCGATTTCCTGTGAGATTTCGACTTGTCCAGAAAGCCAATCCAAACCGAGAAGCCATGCAGCTAACGAGTCCTCCGTTAGCTTCTGCCAAACCTCCTGCGTGCCAAAGTGAGTCCACACTAACTGCGAAGCGAACAGCAGGAAACTGTGCAGTGCGCTCCCTCTTACAAGCCCAGACCCCTCAGAGCGTTGTGACCAGCGTAGCGAGAGTAGCCTTTCCACTCCAGTGAGACTGCGCCCAATAATCACAGGCACAACATGTGGAAAAAAGACGTGAGCAGCCAATCTGTGATCAATATTCAACAGCTCACTCAATAGGCTTCCAAACGTGTCTCTCTTTGACTCGATATCACTGGTGGCTTCGTACTCTACAGCAAGTTCGTATGACGACAGCAACTGCGCTGATAGACTCTCGAAGAAACGGTTACCTCGGCGCTTTCCGACCAAAGCGGTTCCAACGACTTGGAAGAATTCAATGCTGTGCGGCACAGAATCTATCTGCAAGTTCAGTCGCGCCCCAGCAAATTTCAGGCGAAGCNNTGTCCAATAGTATGTAGTAGCGTTCATCTACACTAGGACTCTGTGCCACCGTCTTTACATCCCCGACCCGCCCCGAGATCAGTTTTCCCAACGCTCGAGTGCTGTCATTCCTACCTATCATCCGAAGAATTAGCTTGAGCAGAGACAACTTGTGCCTCGTCTCCAATCGCTGGGTTCTGAGAATGGATACTGGCTCTGTCCTGAGCATTGAGAGACCCGCCAATGGAAATGGATGTGGATGTACTGATCTACGGAATCTCTCCTGACCGACAACTGACTCGAGCCAATCATCCAACTGGCGATAACTCTTCTCAGCTAGAGTCATCGCCTGCTGATCAATCACAATCAGCTTATCCAATATCTTGGAGAGACTAGACGCTGGGGCATCGGTTCGGAAATCTTGTGAGTTCACAAGTCTCTTGANNGCGCAGAATGCATATCTACGGTTAGCTGCGCAGAAGAGAAGGCTGCCCTCGCAATCTTACTAAGCTCAACCGTTGCGCCCAGCTGGCCTTTATTTTGACGAAGATATCCTAGAAACTGCCTCGCGGTGTCCGCAAGCTCACCTTGAAGCCTGATGGTCTCATCTATTGCCGCAAAGAGTGCCTTGTCCTCAAATGCTAGGAGGTTTTCGACCGAAAGCGATGAGCAGCGGACTGTGAACTGAGGAATCAGCCGCCACTTCTTCGATACGTCTTGCAAGTTTTCCTCTTCTGTTCAGTCAGTTGACTTGATCCGCAATCGCTCATTAGAAATTTCGAGACAGGTGCCGAACATCGAGCAAGCTGTGGGCCTGAGTTGTCCTAGCAGCTTAAACAACGGTCAGTTCCACAGCGATCAATGTTTCCTTAGGAGCCCGATGTACCTTCCGGTCCCTATCCTGAAGTTGCTCGGTCGGGTCCCAATCATTCCACAGAAGTGAATGAATGCCATGCTCTCCAGCGCACCATCTGCCATCAGGTATCCTCCAGACCTCAGGTGTTTCCATGCGGCGCACAATTCGAAGAGGGCATTATGATAGCTATGGCTGGAATCATGAAGAAAGAAATCGATCTCACCAAGCTTCTTCAATAGCGGGGGAAGTGCATTCTCCGAGCTATCGATGATGAGGTGCCATCGACGTCGATAGGCTTGGGGTACAACCCAGCCAGATTCTTTCCCATCTA
>PMBQ01000339.1 GCA_003152955.1 Candidatus Bathyarchaeota archaeon | reverse complement strand
GTACCCTACCGAATAGGAAGCTAGCCAGCATGAAAGCGAGTATGGCTTCTAGAATCGGGCCTTTCCTCCCGAACCTCCATAACAGCAACAGGATGCTGATTACGAGCAGGATATTCGGGATTATTGAAACACTGAGGTCGAACGGTAGATCCTGAACTATCCAGATGAAGTTGTAGAGGTTCACACCTCCCATAACTCTTGTCCCTTGAAATGTGACGAGAACATTCCAAATCGAGGTAGAGCTGACCATGAGGTAGTAGGCCACCGGAAGCAGGGTTAGAGTAAGGCCGGCTAGGAACTGGAAGAGTGCTTTCCATTTTCCGAAAAGTCTGGCTACGAACAGTGGTAATAGAACGATCGTGTAGAGCTTCATCAGGCTAAGCCCGTATAGGACTCCGGAGAGAAACGAGTTACGTGAGAAAGTGAGATACGACGTCAGCAAGAAAACGGCAACTATGGCATCGAACATTCCCCAAACAACTGATATGAAGATTACGTACGGGCAGAGGGCATAGATTTCGGCTTTTCGTGTATCGCTTCCAGCTAGGATGTAAACTACCGCAACGTCCGCGAGTATTATCGGCATTTTGAGCAGGAGCAGCAAAACTGGTGTCCACGGGTATACTAGCACGGGCAGGGACGGGAATTGCCCACCAATCATGACAGGATATGGTCCCGCGATCAATGTAAACAACCAGTAGAATGGTGCAAAGAAGTAAATCAGCAACGGATGGTAGGCGTAACCTTCGAAGAAGAGGGGGAGACCTGTAAGATGTTGCATCTGGAGCGTTTTTCCGTAGACAAAGTCGTAGAGGTTTGCGCCCTGTAGGGCCATGGCGCTGGATTCGTAAATCGTTCCGACATCGCCGGCATGCATGAAGAACGGTGCGATGACCAGTCTAACGGCGAGAGCGAGAAGAACGATTTTTGAGCGCTTTTCCATATTTGTCAACCAGCATGTAAATGGCAACAACTAGTACCGCTACGACGGGTAAAATGTAGGGGAGTTCTGTGTAATTCGAAGTCGGATATGCTCGTCCTGCCGCCTCCATGGAGCCGGATACTGTTAGCGCCATTTCGCTGTTCACAAAGTCTATGGTTATCTTGTTGAACCCCTGTTCGTAGGGCCAAACCACTATCTGGACAGGAACGCGAGACAAAACTATCTTTCCCGTGCCTTCCGACTGCAAACCCGCATCCTGAAACGTGAACTCAATCTGGGTTGTTGTGGGAATTTGCACAGGCTTTAGGTTGCCCCTGATTGATATGCCATTCACAGAAGTCATAACCCACCTCCAGAGCTCCAAGTGGGCAGTCNNCGTGACATTGTTCGGGGAGGCCGTCATAATCTTCTGAATCGAGATGCCAGGACGAGTATAATTCACATCGAGGGTTTGAGAAGAGAGAGTGGAAACTCTGGTAGTCGCGTTGAAATCGTTGAAGAAATTGAAGCCATCAATATACGATGTCCAATCGCTGAACTCGACTAGAGGAATTCGATCATTCGGGGCGAAATCAGGATTCAGCTGGATATGCGGTTTGCTGCTCCCATCGTAGGGGTCATTGAACAGAACATAGTAATGTTCGCCTTGGAATGAATAGGCACCGGTGCCATATCCAAGCCAGGCATTTCGAGCTAGGAGAGTATCATGAACAAGCGGAATGAAGCTTAGTGAGATGATGTAGACGGCGAAGAAGACGGTGACGCCAGTCTTGACCTTCAAGTCGAAACCGGGCTTTGAATTGTCCAGAGTTACTTAAACGATACTAGTGAGGCTCATCTTGCAATCTTATTACTCTAGGCGAAGTCTGTGAGAAAGGCAACAACATAATACTGAAGCTGAATTCAGTTGATCTCTCAATCGAACTACGAACTTACCGCCTTGATTCCGGCGCATAATGAAGAGAAGCGAATGGAATCGTGTCTAACACGGCTGAGTGCTTTCCTGAGCGCTAATCACCCTTCGTCGGAAATCGTGATCAGCGAGGACGGAAGCAAGGATAGAACAGTCGATATCGTCAACGAGTTCAAGGAGCACAATCTTAGCGGAGTCCAAATCACTCTGCTTCATTCGGATATGCGACTGGGGAAGGGGGGTGGGCTTAAGCGCGGTATCGATGCAGCTCAGGGTGTCTACACGGTGTTTACCGACACAGACCTCCCGGTGCCTCTTGAAACCATCACTCGTGCTGTAGAACTATTGCAGGGAGGAGCGGATGTGGTTGCGGGGAGTCGCGTAATGAAAGGTAGCAGTAGAAACGAGCCACTACGCAGGAGGGCATTGAGCAAAGGATTCCATGTGCTTGCAAGGGTTTTGCTTGGGATGCGATGGGATTCGCAATGCGGATTCAAGGCGGTTAAGACTAATGTAGGCCAGCATGCCTTTGCTCAAATCGCAAACCCAGGCTTCGCGTATGACGTGGAGTTCCTGATACAGGCAAAACGAGTGGGAGCCAAGGTCGTAGAACTTCCAGTGCAATGGCACTACAACCAGGATTCCTCAATGAGACTGTCCAGAGACATCATGGGTATGTTCAGAGAGCTAATGCACATCTTTATGCAGGCGCGACTTCTCCCGTCTAACGAGTAATCCGCTCACCCCTCGCGTAGAAAGCTTCTAAAGACTAGCAAGCTCGCAGAATGATCTGAGTGTCTCCTCTTGTTGAGAGAAGGCTTGGGAGGTTTCGTAAACCTCACGAAACGTAACCAAGAGTTCAAGTTTATGCTTGTCGTTGCCACCACTATTTGGATTTACACGTCACTGACCAAACTTCCTTTCATGAGCCCCAGCAATTACAGTGATGTAGGTTACCTCTGGTTTCGAGACGTATACCAGGGCCAACACAACATGGGCATCCCATATGTCGATTACAAACTTGAATACCCTCCGATGATAGGCGCAATCATATGGATTGGGCAGGCAGTAGGAACATACCTCCCAATCATCTTGGACCAGTACAACACGTACATGGTTGCTGAATCCATTCTGCAATATCCATTCATGATCGGCACTATCTACAACATCTACCTGCTTTGCGAGAAAATGCAAATCGACAAAAAACGAATCTACCTGTATCTGCTCTCGACTCTGACATTCATCATATACGGCTTCTATAATTGGGACTTCATAGTCGCCTATTTTGTCAGCCTTTCCATACTGTTCTATCTTGAGAACCGATACGACGCTAGCTCTATCGCTTTAGCTGGAGGAATACTCAGCAAGTTTATTCCAATATGCATGGCACCCGCGATGGTCGTGGGGCTCCCAAACAACAAAGCTAGGCTGAGATTTATCGCAATCGCTTTGCTGATATGGGGAGTGGTCAATGCGCCCTTCGCATCAGCCAACTTCTCGCTGTGGTTGCAACAATACACGCACACTTCCAATCATCAACTTCAGAATACTTGGATTTCGATGCTAACTCTAACCTTAGGTTTGGGCGATGTGATTTCAGGGCGTAATGCAGGTCATTTGATCAGTTTGGGGATTATTGCGTACCTAATCATTCGCGCAATTGCCTCTGACAAGAAACCGCTTGAGAAGATAATTCTCTCATGGTACGCATGGTTCGGAGCAATCTACCTTTTTGACCCGCAAATGTGGATTCAGCTCTTCCCAATCATGATTCTCACACCGAACTTCAACTTCATCCTCTACCGACTGGCAGACTTGTTCAATGCTTTCATAATCTTGTTCTACTTCATCGGTGGCAACAACCCGCAACTTCCCACTTACCTTAAAGATCAACTCACTCCATTCGGGCTGGTCAATACATTCGCGGCGTTGCGACAACTGATTGTTTTGGGGGCATACTTTGTATGCTTCAATCCAGGTTGGCAGAAGCAAATCAAGAGATTTCTGAGTATCCTCATCTCCCCAATTCGATAACTGATTAGGCTAAACCGCCTCGCTTCATGCAGTCCGCCCGAAAGACTGGTTTGATCGAAAGTTCTTCTCCAAGAGCTTTAAGCCTGCAATCCAACCAAATTAGCTCGGTTGGCTACAACATGTCCAGAAGGACGGGGCTTGAGGAGGAAGCCCTAAAACAACTTGAGGAGCTTGCTCCGTCCACGCAGAGAGTGGCCGTGTGCGCGTATGGTCCCTCAGTCTACGCACAACACCCGGGGCACGACATACTGGTCATATGCGAAGAATATGCGAACGCGCTCCGTTCTCAACGGAGGATTGCGAACGGTGAGGAGACCCGGTTTCTCGTCGCCGATAGAAATCTGATCGAATCAGACGTTCGGAAAGGAACGCTTGGCGATTTTCTAACGGAGATATTCCTCTATCCATATCGGCCAATCGCAAACCAAGCATACCTGAAAAACTTAGGGCTCGAAGCAAAAGCTCGAATCATAAAGGAAGAAACCAGGGATCTCGTCATCGAGTACGGCGAAATGTGCCGAGGACTAGTGGCTAAGCCAGAATTCTTTGGTCTGTCGCGCATGAGGAAGCGTGCGCGCGTCTTCGTCCCAAGTTTAGATCAATACTTGAAACTCCTCGAAGG
>PMBQ01000418.1 GCA_003152955.1 Candidatus Bathyarchaeota archaeon | reverse complement strand
TTCCGTAGAGAGAGCGTTGAATTGTTGGTCCATCCTGTTTTCAAGGTCTTTGGCGAGGTCTCCGAAGGTCTCGGAGGGATGGATCTTGGCTCGAGCGATCTCGTCTTTCGCTGGAACGTCTAGCGCGCGTTGAAGTGATATTCCATTCTCGACAGCTGCTTTCATCTTTTCAAAGAATCTCATGATGAGTGACATCAACCGAAACGTCTTCTCCGGTGAACAATAACTGTCAACCGGGTGAAGTGCACTCTGAATTAGGAAGTCTTCTTTAATCATGCGGGCTGCTTCCAGTATGACTCTTTGGCTTTCAGAGAGTGCGTCGGGGCCTACGAGCATCACAATCTCTCGCAACTCTTCGTCGCGCTGGAGGAGTGCCATGGCGTCCTTTCGTAGAGTCGACCATTCTGGACCGATCTGGGTTCTATACCAGTTCTCCAGTGTGTCGAGGTACAATGAGTAGCTAGTCAACCAGTCGATTGCGGGGAAGTGTCTTCGTTCGGCAAGTGGTTTGCTCAGTGCCCAGAAGACTTTCACGATCCTGAGTGTGTTCTGAGTGACTGGTTCAGAGAAGTCTCCTCCTGAGGGTGAGACTGCCCCGACAATTGAAACTGAACCGAGCTTGTTTTGATCGCTCCCGATGACTTTGACCCGTCCCGCTCTTTCGTAGATCTCTGCCAGACGCGAAGCCAAGTACGCGGGGTAGCCTTCCTCGCCGGGCATTTCCTCTAATCGACCGGATACTTCTCGCAGAGCCTCAGCCCAACGCGAGGTAGAGTCAGCCATGAGTGCGACATTGTAGCCCATGTCGCGGAAATACTCCGCCAGAGTGACGCCAGTGTACATGCTCGCTTCTCGGGCTGCAATCGGCATGTTTGATGTATTAGCGACCAGAATTGTTCTTTCCATAAGAGGTTGTCCTGACCGAGGGTCTTTCAGTTCGGGAAACGTTTCCAGAACCTCGGTCATTTCATTTCCTCGTTCGCCGCAACCAACGTATACAATGACTTCAGCGTCAGCCCACTTCGCGAGCTGGTGCTGCGTAATCGTCTTGCCCGTCCCGAAGTCGCCTGGAATCGCAGCAGTTCCTCCCTTTGTAATTGGGAAGAAAAAGTCGATGATCCTCTGGCCTGTTATCAGAGGCGTATCTGAAGGAACTTTTTCTCGGTTGGGGCGGGGAATACGAACGGGCCAGGAATGAACCAAATAGAGCTTAACTGGTCCTTTGCTCGTTTCAAGTTCAGCGACAGGGTCTTCGAGTGTGTAACTGCCCTTCGATACTACCGACTTCAAAGTGCCGCTGAGGTTCGGTGGGACCATGATCTTATGTCGAACCAGTACCGTTTCAGGAACCTCACCGAGAACATCACCCCCAGTCACCTTGTCGCCTTGCTTCGCAAGCGGGGTGAACTCCCACTTTTTCTTCCTATCCAGAGGTGGTGCGCTAATACCTCGATGTATGAAGGCTCCGCCCTTTTCCAAAAGAACTCGTAATGGTCGTTGGGTTCCATCGAAGAATTGGTTGACTAGGCCGGGCCCAAGTTCGACAGATAACGGTTTTCCAGTTCGTTCGACGATTTCGCCGGGTTTGATTCCCGTCGTTTCTTCGTAGACTTGAATTGTTGCTGTGTCGGCCTCGACTCTGATGATCTCGCCAATTAGACCTGTGGTGCCGACCTTCACGAGTTCGTACATGCGAGCGCCTAGCATGTGGGAGGCGACCACGACTGGGCCAGCCACTCGCTCTATTCTTCCGGGTTTGAATTCAGACACGATAACTTCCCTGCTGGGAGGCGGCTGTGTTAACGAAAGTCCTTACTTATTGCTTTCGTTAGGGCGACTTCACGCAATCTGGCGGGTCGATCATAGGACGATGTCATAAGCGTATTCCTACGAACTACTTCGTCAGGTGGTGGCCTTCATCCATCACTTGTCTGCCGTCAATCCAGACGCTGCACTTCAACATTATCCCGTCTACGTGCGTTTTAGATTGCCAATCTGCACCCGTCTCATCAGGATAGGGATCACCGAAGGCACAGTGGACTGACGGGAATTTCTCATCCTGCAACAGGTTTCCGGTCAGTCTTTCCAGGAAGATGTTGGTTCCGATCGCGAACTCGCCGAGTCTGTTGCTGTTCGGATCAGTGGTTAGATATTGAACGAATTCTTGCCGAAGCTGCTTATTCGAACAGTCTACGGAAGAAAGGTCGACGCGCGAATCTTTGACTTGAAGGGTTACGGGAGTCTCGGCGAGAACGCCGTACTTTGGGCTAAACCAGTCTCCCAGTTCGTCGATGACCATCTTCCCGTTGGCTCTGTATGCCGCAGTGAATATTTCTCCCTCCGGTAGATTTCCCCACATGCCCTCGTTCGGATACAGTCCATCACAGACCTTCCACCGCCAAGAAGGATTGAACTCGACCTCCAGTTCAGTCCCCGCTTTTGTAGCGACACGTGCCCTCTTGCAAGCCCTGACCATGCCTTCAACTTTCTTGGTAAGGTCAGAGATCTTGTGATAATCAGCGCACATTCCTGTTTCCATGAGTTCCTTCGTAACGCCAGGCATGTGACCGTGCCTTGCATGCTTTATTGCAGTTCGAATGAACGGCCCTCGAATTGCAAGCTCACCGGGTTTGCTTTCTGCTGCATAGTAAGTGACGTTCGCCCAAGGGATCAGATCAAAAATCTGCTTTGGGGGTTCCTTGGCGGGACGTTCTACGTAATCTTCCAGCACAAGAAGCTTAACGTTCCCTTCGGAAACCATCTCAGCAGCATCAGAGATCGCCTTCCCCACTTCAATCGTATTCCGATCAGTTAGAACGAGAACATGCTCGCCTTTCCTCACGGACATGCAGACTTCGACAGCAGTTCGAGCTCCTTCCTGCAGAGTTCCCAAGTAAGAATCACTTGGCAGGATTCTTTGTTCGATTCTTTTTCACTCGAAAGATAAGTGCAATAACCAATCCCTCTACGAGCAGAATGCCGACCAGCAGAAGTAGTGATTGTGGAAGGATGTACATCACTATTAATCTGGGGAAGTAGCTTTGATTCGGAACCTGATCGTGAGTGAAGAATTGAGTTGAGTAGAGTATGGTTGAGTTCTCTTGGGTATCACGCACAACAAATCCATAGTTCGAGGCTCCGGACTGCCAATCATGAACAATAGCGGTGACATCCCAATCCATGTAAAGCAGGGGGCCCGCCCATCCTGCATCTCCGCCCGGAACTTTAGCACTAGCGAAGCGCTCCTCTGAGTATGTGGGCTGATTTACCCAGTTCTCCCCAGACTCGTTCCAAGGTTGTGTGATACGATAAACTCCGTAAACTCTACCAGTGCTATCTCCAAACCCCTTTGATAGATCATTATCTGATTTGGACCATACCCGGAGCCGCAAATCAGCACGTACCACCAGCGCGCCAGATGGAATGCCCTGCACATCAAAAGCAACCCATCCCCTCATATTCTTCGGGTCCACCGTCGCCGATGTGATTTGAAAATTGTCCGAATGACCGTTGTTTGCATATGGCACTGATTGCCATGCATAATTATCCATTGTCGGGAAGAGCGTCAATGTTGCGACTGAGCTTGCCCAGAACCCGATTACGGTCGCGAGGACCAGTCCAAGAATGAGCGGAGGAAGAAGTTTCAACTGAATTGACCAACCGAACTGGCGCGAAGAACCAAAGTCAAAGCCATAACTATTACTATTCCACAGTCTGTTCCAGTTCGAGGAGGGGGTTGTGTTCCGAGATTTTCTCCTGAACCTGAGCAAAATGAAAGCGATTCCGAGAAGCGGTTGGCTGAGTCACGATATCTCTCTACAAGACGTCGAATCCGTCGCCGATCACACGTTCTCTACATGCGCACTGTCCATGTTGTTGGCTGATCTTGAAGCCAAGCGTGGAGTCAAGGTCAACATGGAGAGCGTTCTGCGAATGGCAATTCTGCATGACTTGGCCGAGTCATTGACCTTCGACATTAGCAGGGCATATCTCGAATATATGGGAACAAAGGGCGAGGCAATGAAACGCGAGATCGAGCGAACCGCTTGGGAACACGTTGCAAAAGGTATCGGAGATCCAGACCTAGCGCGCAAATATGCGTCAATTCAGAACCAATACGTCGCAGGCAGGACGAAGGAAGCTATGATAGTGCATGCGGCCGATAGCATTGATATCCTGCTGCAGGTCGTGAACTACGAGCGGAGAGGATACCCACGTGCTCTCCTGTCGGATTTTTGGAACGAACGCGTCAGGATGATGAAGCAGTCTGGTGTCCAATCTGCACGAATCATTCTGGAATTGATAATCCGCGAAGAAAGAAAGTTAAGTGGAAAAAGAAGAATCAAATGATATGAATATAGTTTGAAGGCATTTGGACTATTCCGATGCCATTCTCGTGGATCCAGATACCGAATTCGGCGGATCTTGGATCAGCCACGAGCGAAACCGCATAGGGAGAGAATTGGTGGAATTGCATGTGCGTTTCGACGTCGGTCTGCGATAGGAACAGGCCCTGACTAGGATGAGAGTGATACCAACCTACTATTCGTCCGCTTATCCTCCCCTCCACAATATCATTTGCCACTTGGGCCAGACGATGTGGTGGAAAGACGCATGAGGCTTCACTCATTTCAACCTCTCCTGGTATGATGTCATTGATCCATAACGATTGATCCTCTAGCGTACCCATGAGGAGCCCGATCCGTTCTACTGGCCGATTAACGTCACGAGATATCCGTTCTATGACCCGATTTGTGATGAAGACTTTGAACAATCGCCATCACGAACTTCACTGGTATCCATTGGTTCTCCTGATAAGGCTTCAATTGTAGACTTTAATGGCAACGCCCGGGGCGATTCTCGCTAGATAAATGTTGGTTTCAAGGTCTCCTGTGGCAACACGGAAGCGGAGTGACTTCTAAAGTGTGGGCGATATGTTCAAAAGCGTACGGTTATTGCAAAAGCTGTCCTTTCATCATGACCTAAAGTGAAGGAGGTGCAACGAATGAGTGAAATTGCCGCACGAAGAATTTACTACCTCGTAGCGGTCGCCATCGTAGCCATAGTCCTAATCAGCGTCGTAGCTACCAGTCGTCCTGTCACCTTTCAATCACCCAACACGCCTGCACAGGTGAAAACACTGCAAGTAACCGGGGAGGGGACAGTGTCAGCGACACCTGATGAGGCTCTTCTACTCCTCGCGGTTCAGACGCAATCGACATCAGCAAATCAGGCAAGCAGCGACAATGCAGCCATAATGTCGAGCGTTATAGGTGCGCTAGCAAATATTGGAATAGGTAAGAGCGCCATACAGACTGTGTCCTATTCTCTCACACCCATATATCAGCCCAAGCAGGATCCGACAGCCCCCGCGAAGATAGTGGGTTATACAGCTCGGAATGCTATTCAGGTCACTCTATCCGACTTCAGCCTAGTTGGCAAAGCGCTGGATGCTGCCATTGGCGCAGGGGTCAATGACGTGCAGGGAGTCCTCTTCACATTGACCCAAACTACGTATGTGACCATCGAACAACAGGCCTTGCAACTGGCGCTTCAGGATGGTGGCACTAAGGCGAAGGCCATGGCTTCAACCTTAGGCGTCACGCTACTCGGTCCTGTGTCAGTAAACCCAGGATACATTTCCCAACCTATCCCCCAGAGACTAACCGCTTCAGCTGCCCAAACTCCAATTCAACCAGGCACGCTACAGGTCACAGTCAACGTGCAAATCACATATCAAATCGCGTAACGCAGACTGGCTAAAGGCCAAGAAAGCGTGGCGTAACGTAGGTCTCGACATACGCTGCAATAGCGAACAACGCCAAGGAGAGTAGTGAGAGGAACACGGTATCCTTAACCCCCTCAATTACAAGTGGTCGATCGATCTTTCGACCGCTCAATTTTGTGTAAATTGCACGTGTCGCGGTAACGTGCCAGCGACCAAGCCCCGCATATTCGAGGATGAATGCTGGTATCTCGAAAACTCCATGAGGTGTCAGTCCAGCTATCGTGTAGGCGCCACCTTTTGTCAAAGTAGCGAAAGAAATGACTGCACCTATCATTACAGCATTCAACATCAGTTCGAAGCCTAGGCTGAGCATCCCAACGAATGGTAGCCAGACCCATACACGCGCTGGGTTCCAGAAATGACCGATATTGTTGAGGAAGATCAGTCGATAAAAGTCGCTCGTATAGGGCGAAGGTATTGCAGCGTACCCTGTGGCCGACCCCATTATGTTCCGAATGAATCCTTCAAAGTTGGGGGAGGTCTCAAGAAGTGCGAAGGCGACGACAGCGGAGACAATGAGCATGACAAAAAACGAAAGAGCCACGATCCCGATCAAAAGACGGTTGCGATTGAAGATTGAGCGTATTTCTGTGAAAGCTCTCATTCAAACTCACCATTCCGATCAAGGTCGGGNNTCACCTGGTTGCGCTGTGCCGCATAGTGGACAGAACTTTGCGTTTTGAGGGATCGAGCCTCCACACGTCAAGCACGTGACCACAGGCCGGAGGGAAGAGAGAATCTGATCTTCAAGAACTGCCTGGTCAGTGAAGTGTTCATTGTAGTCTTTCAGTAAAGTGTAGAACCAGTATATCCAGAAGATGCCTGCTGTAATAGCGGTCAGGACCAGGTAAAAAATCGGGTCTCTGTGGTGTGTTTTCGATGGAGTAATGGGTGAGTTTGCGATGCCTGCTTCTTGAAGTGCCAGTGGCAGTGTCTGTTGATACGCTGCCTGGCGTTCTTCGTGTCTCTGTATGTCCTGCGTCAGATTACAGGCAATAACGAGGCCAACGATGGGCATGGCAAAGAGGGCGAGTATCGCCCACAGGCCGGCTGGTTTGTCTTGTTCTTCGAAAATTGAATCGTCAGAAATTTCCACCAATCTTGCGATTTTTTCGTTGTTTGTCTGGTTCTTCGTTGTCAAAAGGTATGTTGGGATTGCGGCGAAGAGTACTTGTTGTCTCTTGAAGTGGCGATTCCTCCGGTCGAGGAGGAAGTAGAACGCCAGACCGTTTGCAATGAGCACAGCGAAGATCACGACCAGGGCAAGTGTGTAGAGTGCTACAATCTGAGCAACCATCGGAGCTGCGCTACTTACCTGCTGAAGGTTGGGAATCGAGGAAACAACTATTCCAACGATCGCTGAGGAGAGGGCGATTGCCGCCAGCATAGGTAGGATTGGCACAATTATCCAAATGTACCCCATTCTTCGATCAGTGGAGGAACGCCTTCGTATTTCGGCCTCGATTCGTTGAAGCAAAATATCCTGTTGACTAGGCAGACCTATCCCCACTGATGCGTGAAGGCGAGCTTGATAGTGCTCTTCCTATTATTCATCGCTATCATGTCACAATAGCCTCTTTCTCAGTAAAATTAGGAATACGACCGCGGCGATCAGTACAATCGCAACGATCTTCTCCGCCTCCTGCGTGTACGTGTAAGTCTCTTGGTCGCTGAGCGGTTGTCCG
>PMBQ01000324.1 GCA_003152955.1 Candidatus Bathyarchaeota archaeon | reverse complement strand
CATGGGTCGTATGCTCTGAACGCCATCTCGATCATATTGAGCATTCCATCATCTACCTGCCCTTGTTTCACGAAAGTGCGGGCTGCTTTGTCGACAGAGAGCGCGATTCTCGCGGAATTATGCTGCGTTGCGACCATCAGGTTTGCTTTTCTTATTACTCCGCGATTGTCTGTTTCGTAGTGATGAATCAAAGTTCCGCGGGGAGCCTCAACAACTCCGATTCCTGAGGTCGGAACTTCGGTGGGAAGNNATCCATTATCTGTGAATCGTTCGCCAGTTCTTTCAATCGCTCTGCAGCGTAGATGATTTCAACTACTCGGGCCCAGTGGTTTGCGAGGGTGTAGTGGACGGGTCTGCCTCCGAGTGTGGCGAACATTTCTTCGTATGCCAATTGTGCTCTGGGGGTCGCCATGCCGTCAGCAGCGTTCAGCCTTGCCAATGGGGCAACGCTTGTGATGCCGCTGTCTTCTCCGTCTGTGAACCCGTTCCATCCAACGTTCTTCAGGTAGGAGAATTTGACGTATGTCCATGGTTCAACGTGTTCAGCCAGGTGGTCGAGGTAATCGCGACCGTCGAACTTTGCAAATTCGTTTCCGGAGGGGTTGACGACTCTGAGTTTTCCGTCGTAGAAGTTTACCTTGTTCCGGTCATCCACTAATCCCATGTAGTANNGTTTTGTGCGTGTAGGCGTCGCTGGTGATTAGTTGAACGTAGTCTTTTCTGGCTAGAATGATGTCCTTGAAGGTTTTGAGTGTGAACTGGGCAAATTCCACCGCCTTGTCTCCGATCTTCTTGAGTTCTTCAACTTCTGCAGGACTGATGGGTCGAGAGACACCTCCGGGTAGGCCTATGACTGGATGAATCGTTCTCCCCGCAAGCATCTCGTTCGTCTTTCGGAGAGTCTTTCTCATTTCGATTATTTTGAGCGCAGTTTCCTTTCCAACCTTTGAAACAACTCCCAGGACGTTTCTCTCTTCCTTGGGGGCTGTGGGACCTACGATGAAGTCTGGTCCACCTAGAAAGTAGAAGTGGAGGGCATGGTCTTCCAGCATGAAAATGCTATAGATCAACTCTCGAATTTTCTTGGCGGCTATGGGGGGCTCAACCTTGAACAGATCATCTAGGCATTTGGTTGAGGCCATGTGGTGTGCCATGGGACAGACGCCGCAGATTCTCGAGGTTATTTGCGGCATATCCTCGGAATGTCGGCCTTCCGCGAACTTTTCAAATCCTCTAAGTTCAGGTACTTGTAGGTAGGCCTTCTTGCAGTTCCCATCGTCATCCAGGCAGACTACTATTTTGCCGTGACCCTCAAGGCGCGTTATTGGTGTGATCACGATCTCTTTCATGATTTGTCATTCCTCACGCGGCCACCGAGGCTGGATGCACCGAGCGTGTATCTATAGAATGTCCCGACTGGGTCTGGAAGCTTGTCAATCGCATCTTCAAGTGCTTCCTCGTTTCGCAAATCTATGATGCTCGCGATGAAGGACGCGGTCTTGGCTCCGTAATCCGTTACCCTGTCAAGCGGCCCAAAACATCCAGTACATGGCATCCTAGCCCTAACGCATAGAGCTTCACATCCCCCTCTCGTTCCTGGACCAAGGCAAAGCAGACCTTGCGTTAGAAGACATTTTGTCGGATCAGGAATTACTTGGTGAGGCCGTTTCAAGTCCTTAATCAAAAGCTTGTCCGGTTTCGTATCGTTCAATGGGCACTGGTCGCAGAGCGCATTGTCAGCCGCTCCAATAACGGAGCCTTTTGGCGGCAGTTTTCCGGAGAGAAGGCTCGTGATAGCGTTCCAAGTGACGTCTGCGGTAGGGGGGCATCCGGGCACGTAGTAGTCCACATCTATTACCCGGTCGATCGGAAGCAGGCTAGGTAAGAGCTCTGGAAGTTCAAGTTGGTTACCATCAACCTCAACTCTGTGTTGAGGGGTCACGTTATCCGGATTGTTGAGACTTGGGACCTCGCGGTAGACTCGGGAGATGAGTTCCTGTGTTTCGTAAAGGTTGGCTAGACTCGGGACTCCACCCCACGCGGAACAAGCGCCATAGGCGATCATGATCTTCGACTTTCTCCTGAGCAGCTCAGCCATGTGTCTGTGCTCAGTAACCCTGATTCCCCCATTGATCAGACACGCCGTAATGGAACCGTCAGGAAGTTTCTCGACATCCTCCTGTTTGAAGTCCAGCGCAACCGGCCAGAACACTATGTCGACTAAGTTAGTGAGTTCAAGTACTCTTTCAGCCAAGTCCACGGTTGCTTCTTCGCACCCACCACAACTTGCACACCAATACATCGCAATCTTGGGCTTGTCTGTCAAGCGTTTGCCTCCAACTTGGGGGAAAGTGGTCCTAACGCTTTGATCTGCGCAACCATTTCACTGGCCACCTTGACGAACTTGTCTGCCTCCGAGGCCGAAATCCATTCCAGTCTGAGGCGTTCCGGTTCGATGCCGAAAGCGTCCAGCATCCGCCTGACCAACGTGATTCTCCTCAACGTTTTGACGTTGCCTTCGATGTAATGACAATCGCCGAGGTGACACCCGGCTACCAGAACCCCATCGGCTCCGTTCCGGAAGGCCTGGAAAATGAATTGTGGATCAACTCTTCCGGAGCACATGGTTTTGATAACCAGGAAGTTCGGTGGATACTTCATCCTGCTTGTCCCCGCAAGATCCAACGCTGCATAAGTGCACCAGTTGCACGCGAACATCACTATCTTGGGTTCGAACGGTTCGCTCATCTCACATTTCTCCTTTCAGAGATCGCTACAATCTGAGCTAGGAGTTGTGTGTCCTTGAACCCGGCCTGCTGCATTGCTCCCGAGGGGCATGCAGCTACGCAGGCCCCGCACGCCTTGCAGAGCGCTCGGTCCACTTCAGCCCTTTTCTTGTCGCCCACACTCTTTCTCGCGATTGCACCGTAGGGACACATTGCGATGCAGACGGCGCAGCCGCTACAGAGTTCTTCGGTGACTTGCGCAGTTATTGGTTCGACGTGAAATTCGCCTTTAGCGAAGAGTGCTGAGGCTTTGGCCGCGGTGGCACTTCCAGCCATCGATGATTCGATCACGTTCTTGGGGCCCGAGACGGACCCCGCGAAAAAGATGCCGTCGGCCGGAGCCTCCACTGGTCGCAGCTTGGGATGGGCTTCTCTTAGGAATCCTTCTGGACTGCATCCCACCTTGACGACCGACCTGAGACTGCGAAGGGTGCTGCTCGGAGACATTCCGACAGCCAGGACGACAAGATCAACTGGAATCGCCAAAGATGCTTGGAGAGTCGCGTCGCGAACATGAACAGTGATTCCGTTTGCGCCCGCATTCACGTTGGGGGTGTTTTCGAAATTGATGAATTTGACCCGTTGCTCGGTTGCCTGTTCGTACAGTGTCTCATCGTGTCTGCCGTATGTTCGAATATCCTTGTAGATCGCATAGATGGTTGCATCCGGATATAGCGCTCTAATTCTAATCATGTTCTTGAGCGAGGATGCGCAACAAGTGCGGGAACAATATTGGTGCGCGTTTTCAGTGGTTCCTAATGAGCCAACACACATTATGAATGCAATATTTTTCGGGACCGTCCCTGATACAACCAGTTGACCTTTAGTGGGGCCATTTGCATCAAGGAGTCTCTCGAGCTGGAAGAGGGTTACTATCTTCTCTGAATAGCCGAATCCGAAATCGCCGAACGGAGGCTCATACGGCTCAAACCCGCTGGCTAGAATCACTCCTCCTACAACAAGCTCGTTTTCCCTTGACTCTTCTGCGAGATCTATCGCACCTGGTTCACAGACTTTGACGCATTCTCCACACATGGTGCATGAGTGAGGATCAATCGCCATTATCCGCGGCCGAGCGTCTTTGAACGGAAGATAAATCGCTTTTCTCTTTGAGAGACCGTAATCATATTCATTAGCTACCTCCACGGGGCAAACGCGAACACACTCTTCGCAGAGTGTGCATTTTGCGTTCACGAATCGTGGATACGTCACGACTTTGGCTTTGAAGTATCCAACTGAACCATCTAGGTTGACCAATTCTGAGTTGAGGTAGGTTACGATGTTAGTGTGAGATTCGACTTGATCGAGAATGGGTCTCAGAAGTTCGGAGCCGCTCATTTCACTGCGTGCCATGGTTCCGAGTCCGACTGCCCTGCCTCCGGTGGTTGGAAGTTTCTCGACGAGGTGGACTTTGAATCCTCTTTGCGCTAGATCGAGGGAGGCTCTGAGACCTGCTACACCGCCACCAACAACCAAGGACGCAGGTTGCATGCCGATTCGTAATTCTTCGAGTGGTTCGAGGAGAACCGCTTTCGCGACAGCCATTCTGAGAAGATCCTTGGTCTTCTCAGTGGCTCTCCTCTTCTCGTGAGAGTGAACCCAGGCGCTCTGTTCTCTGATATTCACCATTTCCAGCAAATAGCGGTTTAGACCAGCATCAGCCATGGCAGCTCTGAAGGTTGGTTCGTGCATCGCTGGAGAACATGCGGCCACGACAACTCTGTTGATTCCTAGGTTCTTCACTTCATCTTTGATCAGATCCTGGCCTGGGGCAGAACACATGAATACGTATTCGTTGGCGTCAACTACGTGTGGCAGGGTCCTCGCATACTCGACGACTTCTTTGACGTTTATCGTTCCAGCAATGTTCATGCCGCAATGGCAGACGAAGACGCCTACTTTGGGTTCCTCGCTCATCTCTATTCACTTGTTGCGATTATCGAGGCTTTCATCGCCGCGGCGCTAGCTTGAGTTACCGAGTCAGGTATGTCCTTGGCCCCTGCGGCTACTCCCGCCACAAAAATACCCTCCCTACGGGTTGAGACCGGATCGAGTTGAGGGCTGGCGAGTTCAACGTACCCATCTTCTTCTAAGGGCAAATCAATGAATTGCTCAATCGGATTGATCTTCACGCCGACCGCAAGCACAACCATTTCTACTTCTTTCTTGCAGAGCCGCCCCGTCTGTGTGTTTTCATAAGTGATTAGAAGATTCTTAGTCTCCGGGACCTCATCGATCTTTGCGGGTCTGCCGCGGATGAAGTCTACTCCAAACTCTCCACGCGCTCTGTCATAGAACTCTTGGTAGCCCTTTCCAAATGCTCTGAGGTCCATGTAGAACACTGTGCTTTTGACGTTTGGAATGTGCTCTTTAGCGAGGATTGCCTGCTTGACGGATGCGGTGCAACAAAAGGCGGAGCAGTTGGGGTTGATTCTGACATCTCTTGAGCAAACGCATTGAATGAACGCTATGCTCTCAGGGTGTTTTTTATCGGATAATCTAACAATCTCTCCAGCAGTGGGTCCAGTCGCAGAGACCAGCCTCTCGAACTCCAGAGAGGTTCGCACATTCGCATGCTTTCCATATCCGTATGTCGGTAAGAGGCTGGGATCAAGCATTTGAAATCCAGTCGCGACTACGATTGATGCGACGTTCAGTTCAATTATCTGTGGTTCCTGTTTGAAGTCGATTGCTTCGGTGGGGCAGAATCTCTCGCAAACGCGACACACATTCTTCGTGAAGTAGAGGCAGTGTTCTGCATCGATTGTTGAAAAAAGAGGAACCGCTTGCGGGAATGGCCAGTAGATCGCTTTCCTCTTGCTCATTCCGAGGTTGAATTCGCTAGGCACGGGCATCGGGCATTTGGTTATGCATTCGCCGCAGCCTAGGCATTTCTCTATCCGAACATATCTCGGTTTCTTCAGTACTTTAACGGTGAAATCTCCTGCGGAGCCACTTACGCTCTGAACTTCTGCATACGTCAACAGCTCCACGTTCTTGTTCTTAGCAACAGCCACCATCTTTGGCGTGAGTATACATGAAGCACAGTCCAATGTCGGGAACGTTTTGTCAAGCTGAGCCATCTTTCCCCCGATGCTCGGCGTCTTCTCCACAATGTATGTCTTGATTCCTTGTTCAGCCAGATCGACTGCGGTCTGAATTCCCGCGATGCCACCGCCAATCACTAAGACAGGTTTTGTCATCTTAGGAATCTCCATGAAGACGCTCCAGCTTGCTGAAGCTCAGAGTTGCCTCGTTGATCCATAGTGCGAAAGGTCTGTAGACGGCGTGGGCAAATTTGGTGAACGGAGCCAAGACGAGCAGATCGAACACGACCACGAGATGAAGAGCGTAAAGGGAGTAGGCGAGTGTTGCGGAGTAGATGTAAAGGGACAGCGTTAGCAAGAGTCCAGTGACGCCCGCGAGAAGAATGAGTGATGCGAAGATCCAGTCACTCAGGTGGCTTGATCGAGCATGCCTTTCGTCCTTTCTCAGTCTCTTTATGAAATAATACCCTCCTGCCGCGGTGAACGCAACACCCGCCAGAATCCCAAGCACTCTTTGGAGAGGAAAAGGGTAGAGAGGAGTTTTGCCAAGACCTAGAAGGAAGTCAACGGCCGTGGCTATCGAAAGACCTAGAAAACCCCAGAACAGCGCCATGTGGGCGAAATAGCGATTCCTGTTTGTGCATTTTAGAAAATCAGCTTGTGCCATCGATTGCTTTGTCACCGAAAGGATCAAGCTTGACAGCCAGGTTCGCAACCGTGTAGAAAGCCCAAATCTCTCACCTGTCCGCACGTGCATGTATTTCGACATAATCGCCAAGTTTGCCAAGACACTTAGACCGACGATCAGCCCTAGCGCTAAGCCAACGTCATGTATTACTTGAAAGGAAACAAAAGTCTGGAGATTTGGTGGGCTGAAAGTGGGTGAGCCCATCACGAGGAGAAGACCGAGGATTGCTATGAAAGTCACAGCGAGAAGTCCGATGCTCGTACTGGCGGAGCTATTGTAGAAGACTGAGGCCACCTTACCCCAGGAATATTTCTCGATCGCGTACCGCCGACTGGCCATTACGAAAGAAGCTGGATCAGCGTCCTTCGGGCAGTTGTCGGAACATTCACCGCAGTAGTAACACAACCAGAGCCCTGGGGAGGACAGCAGTCTTTCTTCTGCTCCGATAAGCGCGTACCTGATCAGATTGCGAGGAAATTCTGCCGACTCTTCCGAAAGTGGGCAGATAGCTGTGCAGGTGCCGCAATTGTAGCAGCGATAAAGTCGAGAAGCCCCAAGTCTTTCGAGCTTGCCTGCCAGTCTCGAATCGACTCTAGTAAGAGATGAATCTCTGATCTGGGTCAGCGTTTCAACTTCAGATCGAGAAGCTGGCCGGGTAATACTCAAAGGAAACTAACGGGAAAAATGGGTTTCCACGACGTATATACTTGACGTGAGTACGTTATGTATTTGTTCAAAATTGTACATAGACTTTCCAAGGGCAAGCATAGAACAAGTACCCGTTGGTTTTAGCGCTCAGGCTGCAGAAACATCGAACGACTTAGTCGATTCCCAAGCTTTCATAGTCTTCTGTTGCAGTCGAAGAGCGTAATCGCTGCCCGCCTCATTCATGGCCTTGAGAACTAGCACATCCTCTATGTTTCTCAACTCGCACCTTATTCGAGCAGCTATGTCTGGGCCGCAGCACTCAACGCAGAACCCCTCGAAGATATCGACCTCTTTCGATGTCAGATCCGCGAGTTTAGGATGAGATTTGCAGAGAGCGATCATGGATTTGACTTCCCTCAACGAGAGAAACACGTCTGCTGGAAGGTTGACTACGTGGCTTCCCAGTTCGATTGCGGCCTCGTTCAGTATTCCCCATGCTTTTTCCAGCTCCTCGCACTGGCGTCTGACGCTCTCTTCATGGGCTAGCATGGATCGTCTCTGAGGTTACTTTGAATGATGGTGCTATAAATAATGTGTTCAAAATATATATTCTATTTGTAGAAAGCCTTCGTCTATAGACTGGACACCGGTCGCGAAAAGACATCTATTCACCATCTTCCGCACCAATTTGCTCCGCCTGAATCCTTAGCCTCTCTTCCCGGTTCGTTTCGAAGGCGGCCTGTTCCTCATTGGTGCTCGAGGTAGTGGTCGAGGAGGGCTCTCAACCAGTTGTCGAATAGACACTGAGCCATCCGCTCGTACCCTTTGCCATTCAGGTGAAGCCCGTCGGCGGAGTATTGCTCTGAGAGCCTGTTGGTCGGTGGATCTGCGGTTGCAGCAAACAGATCTACGAACGCTAAGCTTCTTTTGGCTGCTTGCGTGCGAATCATGCTGTTGAGGCCAAGCCTGGGTGGAATCAACTCGTCGAACCCTAGGATGGACGGAACAGTGCAAGCTATGGGCATTATGCAGTGGTTCAGAGAGATATCGTACATCATGTCCATGTTGTGAGCAATCGTTGATGGATCCAAGTTCCAGCCAATGTCATTGGTCCCCCCGAGTATGATCACGCAATTCGCCCGCTCGGAAACGACATCTGTTGAGAATCTTTCAAGCATGCCTGCGGTTAGTTCGCCGCATATTCCTTTGTTCACCACGCGAACTTTGATGTCTAATTGATGTTGGTGAAGGTTGAGATGTTGTTGAGCCAAGAGTTCCAGATATCTCGGATACGATACGTATTCATCAGAATCTGAGAGTTCAAACTCGTTTTCACCGACCGTCAGACTATCTCCGAGCGCCACGATCCTCAAGTTCGCTTTGCTCAAAGTCAGATCGCCCAATCCGCTGCACCCGGTTGGAACTCTTGCTTATCATCTTCGATATTTGTCGTTGCTTCAATTGAGACGGATTGTCGATGATGCGGTAATTCGCCATTTGCCAGTTGGGGTCACTAGCAGTCCGCGACTTGAACATGGAAAGCTTCTGATTCGGGCTTGGATAATTCAAGGTAACTCCCTTAAACTGTGGATCGTTGGTCGACGCATGAACCGACGAGTTATCTCAATAGTTGGAGCGATAATTGCTCTAATCGGTCTTGTGTGGTTCCTACAAGGAGCCGGTATTCTTCCTGGAAGTGTCATGAGCGGTTCACAGTTCTGGGAGATGGCTGGCGTGTTGACTCTCATCGTAGGAATCGTGATTGGTGCTATCAGCCTGAAAGGGTAGAATATAGCATTATGTTGCTCCACCGACGTGATTCATTCTAGTGTGATGATCGAAAGATGATAGTCGCAGAGGTAAGTATTACCGTTCTCGGCGAAGGTCCAAGCATAAGCCGGTTCGTCCGGATCGCCGTGGAGGAGCTGAAGAAGTCAGGACTCAAAACGCTCTCAGGCCCAAATAGCACTTCGGTAGAAGCTACTAGCATTGACGAGATTCTCGATGCGGTGAAAGCGGCTCACTTAGCCGTCGTTGAGACGGGCGCCAAGAGAGTGGTTACCACTTTGAAGATAGATGATAGACGCGACAAGCCTGCGACGATGGAAACTAAAATGAGAGCCGTCAACTAACGCTTGTTCCGCGAGACAAACGCTCTTGGATCGCATGAAGCAAAAGAGCAAGGGCAGTGAAAAGACGAAAATCCGATCGGATGGATCCGGATTACATTATTAGCGGATTTAGGGCAAGAACTTAGTGTGTTGAACAATGAGAGTCAGAAGTGAAGAACAGCCGGTGAAGTATGTGCGCGTTCACAGAAGTTTTCTTGCAATAATGGGGCTTGCAATGCTGACATTTTTCGTGTTCGACTTGACTGATGCGTTAACCGATTTCGTCGAAGCAATTCCTGAAGTGACGTACATGAGACTGCTTATGATTCCGTTAGGTTTCTACCTTATCACGGGCGTCTACTGCCTCACATTATCACGACGCAGAACATCTTCCCCGAACCAATATGGCGCACAATAACAGGTGCCCACTTGGCTAACAGAGATTTGACGAGCGAGCTTAGCCTCGTTACACCGGGGGTCCCGTCGCATTGTTACCGTCCCAAGCCCAGTCACATTTGCACTGAGGCTCAACGCAACCCCTTCTCAGAACAGTATTTCTTAGCGTACCTGAACTGAACCCTGCCCTAGACTCTCAGAGCTACTTCCAATTGACCTCGCAACTCGACACAATAGTCACACAGAACATGGCCTCGAATGCTCTGACACTCACGGGTGACTCCTACTCGCAGCTTGCCCACGGAACGACATCTCCTGTTCCAGAATTTCCAAACATTCCCTCGGCGCTCGCCACACCCATAATTGCCGCATTGTTCCTTCTGGCCTAGATGAGAAAGACACGTCTGAGATAACCTGACGACACACGGGCAAGATTAGTGGGGGCTTCATGAAAGTGAACAGTTCACGGGTTTGGTGTTTTCCTTTTGAAGATAAGCCATTGTTGTTGCCCGTGTTCTTCCTTCATGAAGACAAGCGCGTACTCCCCCGTGACTCTGCTTCCCTTGAGTTCAATTCGAATATTGCGCGGACTTCTTTCAAGTAAGACGTACTCGCCCTTATCCCAAATCGAGACTTTCCCCGCTCCGTATCCTCCTTCAGGTATCGTTCCTTCGAACGAACCATATTCCAACGGGTGATCCTCGACGGCCATGGCAAGACGCTTAACACCCGAATCAACAGGCAGCCCCTTGGGAACAGCCCAAGACTTCAAAACCCCATCCATTTCAAGACGAAAATCGAAATGGTGGTGCGTCGCCCAATGCTCATGAACAACAAAGAATGGCATAAGAGAACCACTGAAGCGAAACAGTAGCCATGAAGATGGAGATATCGGCTAAACGCTTAAACCTGTATCAGGGATGGGGCAGAAGACCTACCAAATTCACCAGTAAACATAACGTAACAAGTGGCGGGTCCGGAGGGATTTGAACCTTGTCGGCNNTTCGGTTTGTGGGTGGCTCTCGACCTTCGGGTTTCCCTCACCATGTTAAGAGCTTCGGCCTTTGCTACGCTTTGTCCGCCGCTCTACCTGGCTGAGCTACGGACCCGCTGAAGCGGTCTGAAGGTTTCCACTAGAAAATAAGCATTCTTTGATTATTCCTTTCGCCTCTGCCGCGAAACCAAATAGGCCCACCTGCGCATTGCGAATAGTAGTGCAACGAATTGGGCGAATTAGTCTTCATCGGCCTTGGATTACATGATGAGTTAGGCTTGTCTCTCCGCGGACGAAAGGAGGCGGAATCCTGCGACCTTCTATTCTTAGAACTCTACACGAGCGTCATGCCAGGACTTCACCTTGACAATTTGAACAAACTCGTCGGCAAGGACGTACGTGTTCTTTCACGGAGGGACGTTGAGGATGATGCGGAAGAGGTGATTCTGTCCAAGGCTAGATCACGAAAGGTCGGTTTCTTGGTTCCAGGCGATCCCATGGTCGCCACCACCCACATCGACCTGCGCCTTCGAGCCCACAAGGCTGGCATCAGGACTCGAATAATCCACGCCGCCTCAGTAATGCCCGCGGCAGCTGGAGTCACAGGACTGCAATCCTACAAGTTCGGCAGAACCGTGACCATCCCTGCAGCATGGCCGGGCGAATTCCCGGAAAGCATCTACACGAACATCAAGAACAACCGAACGTCAGGACTGCATTCCCTAGTCCTCCTAGAACTCGACACTGAAAACAAGAATTACATCTCCATCCCAGAAGCCCTCAGACAGTTGTCAGCTCCATCCGAGCAACGATCCGAGAACGCAATCAATTCTCAGACTCTAACTGTCGGAATCGCGCGGCTCGAGGCACCAGACATGATCGTGAAAGCGGGAACCGTTGCAGAAGTTGCTCAGGTTGACTTTGGAGAGCCACCCTTCGCTTTGATTTTCCCTGGGTCATTGCATTTCGTTGAGGCCGAAGCACTGCATGTATTGTGTGGAGCCCGAAAAGACCTGGTGAACATGTAACCATGAGCGAACTCAGCGAGGATCCAGCAGAACGTGCTCGCAAGTACATCGCGAATTTTGAAAAAACCCTTCAACAGTTCACCTTAGTGAAAGCAGATACTGCACTCAAACACGAGAATATCACAAGAGTCTCTGACACAATCCAACGCTACCTACAGGATGCACGCTACCATCTCGAAAACAACAAACCTGCAACAGCCCTCGTATCAATAGCATACGCTGAAGGCCTACTCGACGCCCTACTGTTCTTAGAATTGGGACGCACGAGATCAAACGGTTGATGGACACAGACATCAGTGATATTGTCAATTCGTCAGAGAAGGCAAACGCTGATGTCTCTGTGTGGATTCTCTAAGGTTCTGGAATTGGCGATAGCCAGAGACCTCCAGGGAATAATGTCTTTAGTGCCAATTGCACCTGTTTATCATCGGAATGCTAGGCCGGCTGCGTTCATATGAGTTCGGAGAATCTGAAACTCCTCATCAAAGCTGCCTATCTGCTACAACTCAGGCACGGTCCGTTCACCCAAGGAGAATTCTCGGAGTATCTTGGCGTATCTGATGCATCTCAACATGTGAACAGCCTGATAGGCTCCGGATTCTTGGCGAAGTCGGGCAGTGGAGATCAGCAGTATTCTTTGACTGAAATGGGACGGACTCAGATCAATGTTGTACTGGCTGGCGGCGTGTATGATGTGTTGCACGTTGGGCATTTGGCTGCTTTGACGGAAGCGAAGAATCTAGGCGACGTATTGGTAGCGGTCGTTGCTACAGACATAACCGTGGAGATGTTGAAGACTCGCAAACCAATCTTTCCAGAACAAGACAGGCGTGCACTGGTCGAGGGACTGAAACCTGTGGACAAAGCGATCTTGGGCTACGAGGATGTGGGCATGGGGTATGAGCAAGTATTGATGGACGTTATGCCGGACATTGTGGCTTTCGGTTATGATCAGGCGAGTTTGGAGAGGAGTGTGCGCGAGATCATTGAACGGCACAGGTTGAATATTCAAATGGTGAAGTTGTCGCAGTTCGATCATGAGAAGTACTTGAGTTCTACTTTGGTGAGGCAGAGGTTTTCTGAAGAGTTGAGGTGAAGGCTCTAACCTTCACTGTATCTCCGTCCTTCAGATGAAGTACTTTTCTGAGGGATTGCGGCGAGATTAACTCAACGACATCGCCCGCGTAGTGCGTCCTGACCGGAAAGATTAGTGCGCCTTCCACTTTGTCGGCGATCTCGCATTGAAAGCATTTAGCTGGTCCGAAGCTGCGATTCCCGTTCGTGAATCCCTCAATCAGATTGAAAGGTGAGGCTTCCAGCAGCCTGACTTTCTCTTGATCCTCCTCTCGCACTCTAAGGTTCAATGTCCCAGCGTACGGTTCGAACCCTAGCTTTTCCTCAAACTGCTTCTCATACCCCGATTGGCTGATGTAGTAGGCTCCTTCACCCAAGCCTGAGAATAGAACGCCCTCGAATACGGTCTCAGAGCTCTTCAACTCAAAAACCCGTTTCAAAGTCAGAAACATGTTATCCAAATGCTTAACGCCGCTACTCGTGATTTTGATGGATTCACGCCGGCCCAATCGTACGCGATGTATCAACCCCATTCTCTCAAGGTCTATCAAATGACGGGACGCGGTCTGTTGGGAGGCACTCAGAAGTTTCGCAAGGTCCGTGGTGGTGAATATGATCTCGTTCGGATACGCGCCCACCTCGATTAGCTTGTAGAGAGTTATCAGGAGACTTGGCTTGATTTCTTGAGTAGCCAATTCTGTTTCGTTACCTTCTCATGTGCCAAGCTTATCGGAACTGGGCCTCTTTGGGTGAGACAATGTCGAACGATCTTAACGGCGTCGTTCAAGGATATCTTGTGTCCCACACTAACATAGATAACTTTCCTGCTTCCTGGCAAATGGAGGATTTCAGCTATCTGTCGCTCCTCATCGAATATCTTTCCGTCACGAACCCAGCCGTAGAGTAGACTCTTTGCTACGCCTATGGTGAGACGGTTGAGCACCAGACCTACAAAACAGGCTAGCCCGAACCTTCTCGGGTGCGCCAAACCATGGGCGTCAACCAGACAAACATACGATTGCGCGCGCAGGGATCTGATGGCTCGAAGTACAGACTGTGCTTCTCTGAAAGCGAGCAATCCTGGGATGTATGGAAATCTTGTTCGCTCCTTGACCCACTTGATTCTAAGAGGCTCCAGTTTCTCATGGTCAACTAGTGATGCATCCGCAAAGGTCGTGCCACGGAAATAGGACGCATCACAACCCACAAGATAACGGAGCTCCGACGGAAGTTCACTGGTAACCTCTACCAGAGGCGAGAGTTTCTTCTGGAGGGCTGTGGCCTCTTGAGAAGAAATTCTGCTTGGAATTCTGATACGCAACTCAACCGCGCTTGGAGCCCTTGATCGAAGCCCCAAGCTTACGTTCAACACTGCGCAACGCCTTCTCCAAGGAAACGCGTCTCAGATCGGTGGCGACATCTCCTCGGGTTGCTTCGAGGATTCTCCTGACGGCGTCGAGTTTTCTGCGAAAGTTGGGAAGGATAGAAGTGCGATCGAACGACATCAAATCTTCGTACACTTTCTCCATTGTAGCGAGCAGAGTTTGCGCCTCGTCCGCGTTTCCTCGCCTCAGCGCGTCGAGGGCCATTCGACGCATTTCGCCAACGAAATCCAGCATCCCAAGCAAGTATGCTGTGCTGCTTGTCCCAACATCCCGCAAAGTCGCCACCTTCCCACTCTTCTTCATCTCGAACAGAAGTTTTGCTTCTGCGTATTCCTGGAAAGCTACAAGCACTTGTCCGAACTGAGGCAGTTCAGCATGAGCCGACAGGAGGCTTTCAAGTTCGTCCAGTGATTGTTTGGCCTCGGCTAGGGTTTTGCTTGCTTGGTC
>PMBQ01000291.1 GCA_003152955.1 Candidatus Bathyarchaeota archaeon | reverse complement strand
AAGCACCATTAACTGAACACATAACTCAATAAGACTGCTGCCAAGTGCCACTCTGTTACTGGACAGCAGAGGCTTGAACTTTGGGCAAGCTGGGGGCGTTCTTACGCATAATGCGTCCAGTAAACTGCCTCATGATGGGTTTCGCGATAATAGTGGGCGCCATACTCGCGAGAACAAATGGATCAAGCTTTCTTTGGGCAGACCTCACTTACGGTTACGCCACTGGTTTTACGCTCACAGCCGGATCCATGGTTGCAAACGACTACTACGATAGAAATATCGACGCCATAAATGAGCCCAATCGGCCGATTCCAAGCGGTCTGATCAAACCTAGAGAGGCCCTAGCCTTCGCGTTTCTCCTCGCTCTGATTGGCTTTGGAACCGCATATCTAACAAGCATCTTTTCCCTCGCAATAGCAGCAGTCTCGTGGCTGATCTTCACAGCTTATACAATCGTTGGAAAGCGAAGCGGCTTACCAGGCAACTTTCTAGTCAGCTCTTGTGTGGCGATACCATTCGTCTACGGGAGCGTAGTTGTCACCGACGCAGTCCAATTGAACGTTCTATTTTTCGTCGCAATAGTGTTCCTTGCGAACACTGGCAGAGAAGTAACGAAGGGGATCGTGGACATCCAAGGCGACAAAACACAGAAGGTAAACACATTAGCAGTCCGTTTCGGCAGTAAAACAGCAGCAGTTGTAGCTGCAGCATTCTATATCTCTGCAACTTTGCTGACTCCGATACCCCTGTTATTGAGACTAGTTACTATTTGGTTCATTCCACTGGCAACCGTGACCGACATTGGTTTGTTGGCGTTCTCAATTGCGCTTCTGAAAGATCATTCACGTGAGAGCGCGAGAATGATTAAGAGACTTGTCCTGTTATGGTTTGTGATAGGGTTGATCGCTTTTCTGATTGGTGCTCCACGATAAGATAGATCCGCGCGATATTCATCGTGCGGTGCACTTCGGAAAATCAACTGCAGATTGTGTGGGTTTGGTGATCCAACCTTAGCGACTAGTGCTGCCACGCGTGGCCCAGAGCGAATTGGCGAGTGTCTCAAGCTTCGGGCTCATTGTTACAGGAGGCTTCTCAGATGCTGTCAAACTCTTGTATCTTTCAGGCAGCGTCGCGATTTCCTTCATTGCCTTGTCTCTGACGTCGTTGAGACTCGGCAATTCGCCGACCAACTTTCCATTGTTGAACACCTTAGAAAGAAGCGGAACCATGCCCGCGGGAGCTTCTTCACTCTCAAGTGCAAGTGTGTCGCCGTGCAAATCGCCATTTGGCGAGTATCTTCGGTAGATCTGCTTTGCTCCTGGAATTGTTCGCTTTCCCTCGCTCGTTTTGACGCGATAGATCGTCTTCCCGTCTCGCTTCACAGAGACCAATTTGTATATTCCTGACAATGCAGGGTCGTCTCGGGAAGTAACGAGTTCGGTACCCACGCCGAAAGAGTCAATCGGAGCCCCCCGCGAAGTCAGGTCATCTAGCACGAACTCATCGAGATCCCCGCTGACAAAGATCTTCGTATCCTTCAATCCCGAGTCGTCAAGGATCTTCCTAACTTTCATACTCAGATCGTAGCGATCTCCGCTGTCGAGCCTTACCAAGGACGGCGCCAATCCAGAGGACACAACCTTCTTGGCTCCTTCGACAGTATCGTAAGTGTCTATGAGAAGGGAGCGATTTGAAGGGAAAACTTTGCAGAAACGTTGGAATGCTTCCTCTTCGGAATCATAGTTCATGACAAAAGAATGAGCCATGGTCCCATAAGTCGGAATGCCAAACAAGTATCCCGCTAGGACATTGGAGGTACCGATGCAACCTCCTATGTAGCTAGCTCTGGCTGCGAGGAGTCCTGCTTCTGGGCCATGGGCACGTCTAGATCCGAACTCCACCACGCCTTTTCCCCTAGCACTCTGGACGACCCGTGAGGCCTTGGTTGCGATCAATGTCTCGAAATTGATTACTGATAGCAGGTATGTTTCAACGATCTGCGCTTCTATCATCGGTGCGGTTACTCGTAGAATGGGTTCATCTGTGAAGAATACGGTGCCTTCAGGAATTGCCCAAACATCTCCGCTGAACCTGAAGTCCTTCAAATAGTCGAAAAAGTCGTTGCTCACATTCTTGAAGGTCAGATTCTTTCTGAGGAAGTCTACGTGCTCTTCTTTGAATTTCAGCTGCTTCAAGTATTCCGTGGCTTGCTCTAGGCCAGCCGCGATGAGATAGGATCGATTCTTGGGAAAGGTTCGGACAAATAGCTCGAACGTTGCCTCGCCAGTTTCGTTGTTATCGAAATAGGCGGCAGCCATCGTAAGCTCGTAGAGATCAGTAGCCAGTGCAACATCCTGCATAGAACAATGGTTCACGAAATTCCAGTTCCCCAGTCGGATTCTCCGCATGAAACGTCTAAAGCTTAAACCTATTCTTGCCTACCAAACGACGCGTACGCTGGTTGACTCGAAGCTCTTGACATTCTCTCGGTCGTAGACTGTGCGGTCTCATTTGTTAGGGTCCTTTCCTTTTCGTCAGTCATGAAAGACTTAAATTTGAACGTCTTTCGTAAGTCGAACGAAACTTTGTGTCTTGATCAATGAAAAGGCGGATATGATGACCCCTAATCACCGGTCAGGCAGCATGCCTAGAAAGAGCATTTCTTATCGGGGTCGAACTTATTCGAATGCCTGCCTCTCTTGTAACGACCTGGCCAATTGTTGTGGGAGCAGTACGAAAACTGACTTTGATGGAGCGACCCCCACAAAGAAACCAAGGTTGTCGAGGCGAGATGTCCTCAAAGTGATGGGAGGCGTTTCAGCGGCTCTCGCTGCCGCACCATTTATTGCCGCAGGATCGTATCTGATCCCGCAAGTTTCTCAAAAATTCGAACCAACGTTGATTGCGAAAACGACCGACGTTCCTGTGAACGGATCAACAATCTTCTGGTTCCCTTTCACGACAGACCCTACATACACGAATATGCTGATACATTTGCCACCGAGTCTGGCGCAACAAGCGGGTAGTGAGTTCGTGGCGTACAATAGAACTTGTATTCACTTACAGTGTCTCGTATCCTACCTTTCGAATTCCCAGATAATCGGATGCCCCTGCCACGGGAGCATTTATCGGCCGACCGACGGATGGCCTGTTGGTGGTCCAGCGGCGCAGATTGGCCGCTACTTGCCGAATGTCGAGTTGAAAATCGATGGTCAGAACATCTACGCGGTAAACGTAAACTTGGATGATATTGGATATGGCAACACAACGGCCCCGGCAAAGTGAAGAAAAGAATCCAGTCAAGCTCATGATTGACTGGCTAAACCAGCGACTTGNNATTCGCGATGCTGGGAATATCGGGAGCGCTTCTAATGCTGTACTACAGCCCTTACGTCTTGTTCAACACTGTAACCGGCGCAGTCACGTCGCCCTTTGACAGCGTCCAAAACATCAACAACGTCGTGCCTTTCGGGTCAGTACTGCGAAATATCCACTATC
>PMBQ01000355.1 GCA_003152955.1 Candidatus Bathyarchaeota archaeon | reverse complement strand
AGTCGAAGGAAATTTCAGAGTATGCATTATCGTAGCAGAACACGAGGTTGTGTACGGTGCAGAACTCAAGGGCTTTCTCTAACGTATCCTTGCGCGCAACAGAACCGGTTGGGTTTGTGGGGTAGTTCAAGAAGATAAGTTTCGATTGATTGCCGACCTCAATATTGGAGAAGTCAGGTTGAAAAGCCTCTTCGGGGTCGAGCCGAAAGACCACTGGAATTGCATCGGATAGTATCGTGCACCCCTGCGCATATACTGGGTAACCTGGGTCTGGGAGCAGGGCCTTATCGCCATGGTTTAGCAATACTCTGCCCACATTCGCCAACCCTTCCTTTGACCCAATAAGAGCACAAACTTCCTCTTCTGGATCGATGGTCACGCCGAACCTCTTTCCATACCACTCTGCCACCGCCTCTCTGAAGTAAGGTTCTCCAGCGCTTGAGGAATAGTTATGAGAACCCGCCTCACCCAATGCTTCCCGTAATGATTCTGTGACAATATGATGGGGGGGCAAATCGGGATCCCCTATTCCAAGCGAGATTATGTCTACACCTTTTTTCGCCATCTCCTCCTCGAGCCGTTCGAGATCTGCAAAAACATACGGTGGAAGGCTGTCCACTCTTCTTGCATAACTGATCATCTGAGGAGCCTCATCGGAACACTTTGTCTATGGAGCAAGTCGGTAACCGTCTCGCGCTCTCTGATTATCTCAGCTTGGCCGTCATTGACCAGCACTTCAGCCGGTCTAGGTCGCGAATTGTATTGACTACTCATGCTGTAACCGTACGCACCGGCATTTACCACTGTAATCGTGTCCCCGAGTTCAATACGCGGAAGTTCTCTGTCCTTTGCCAAGACGTCGGTGTTCTCGCAAACCTGACCCGTGAGGGTAACGGTCGTGTCGGACTTTGCGAGAGGTCTATTGGCGATGTAGATGTGGTGATAAGCGCCGTAGAGAGCTGGTCTCAAAAGTGTGTTCATGCCAATGTCCGTTCCAACGTAAGTCTTCTTGCCCGAATTCTTGATGTGATGAATCCTACCCAGAAGCACAGTTGAATCTGAAACGATGAAACGCCCCGGCTCAATCATCAAGTAGGGTTGCCCGATAACGCCTCGGTCAACATATTGCGTGAACATCGCTCCGACGCGTGAACCCACCGTCTCTATGTCCAAAGGCTGCTCGTCGGGTTTGTACGGAACACCAAAACCCCCGCCAATATCCACAAACTCGAAAGTGATCCCGACATTTTTCGAAACTGACTCGGCTATCTCGAAAAGCTTCCGTGTAACGGATTCGAAATAGTCAACGTTCAAGACATTGGAGCCCGACATCATGTGTATTCCGAAACGCTTGATTCCGTTTGCCTTAGCTTGAGTGTAAGCGTGGACTATCTCGGACTCTGGAACTCCGAATTTCGTGTTCTCGCCGCCGAATACGAGACCCGGGTACTGGCCCCCGCCGATGCCGGGATTCACTCTGAAGGACAAGACCTCGGGGACGCCTTGCTTCAAAAGCCTGGGAAGGAGCGCTGTGTCATCTAGATTGACCGCGGCGCCTGAAAGGATTCCTTGAGAGAGTTCGTGGTCGCTATTGTAGTTTCAACTGTAAAGTAGTTCATCGCTTTCGAATCCAGCCCAGGCCGCAAGCACGAGTTCCTCTGCACATGAACAATCCGCGCCTGCACCTTCCTGTCTTGCAATGTTCATTATTGCTAGGTTATTGTTGGCCTTGACTGCGTAATTCAATCTGAATTTGCGGTAGTTCTTCTCAAACGCTGCTTTAAGGCGCCGACAATTGGTTCTGATTCGTTGCTCATCCGTTACGTAGACCGGTGTGCCGTAACTCGACGCGAGGTCAACAACAGATCGGCCACCTATAGACAATTGACCTGCGGTCAACGTCAGGGGAGGCATTAGTTCAGTTAGCATCATGATTCATCAACCATCTTCGTAGGCAACATAATGGGGGAAGCATTTTTGGCAATTGATTGATCTGGGTTATGCACTAACTTCCGCTCAGACCAAGTACATCCTGCATCGAATATACTCCTGGCTGCTGTTTTCCAGCGATCCATTTGCAGGCAAGAACTGCGCCGGATGCGCCTGCTGCTCTAGAAAATGCAAGATGCTCAATCCTAATCATGTCGTGTTCACCGGCCATAATCAGCTGATGGATACCTGGAGTCCCTCCTCCTCTAAGTGAAACCATCTCAATTTCACCGGCCATTCTTCTAGGTCTCACAATCCTGTCAGTTACAGTTACAGGGAATTCCGATTGACTATTCAGCAGCTGAATCATTGTCTTCGCTGTTCCGCTTGGAGCATCGATCTTACGCTTATGATGTTCCTCTACGACGCTGTAGTCGTAGAGGTTGCTAAAACGAGCGACCAACTGTACGATCTGGAAGAGTATGTTCGCACCCACTGAGAAATTTGATGCAACGATGCTCGGGACGCTCGTTAGCAGAGAGTTCAACCGCTCCGTCTGACTTGTGGTGAACCCAGTCGTTCCTACGATTATTCGTTTCTGGAGTGCCGAAACCTTAGGTACGTTAACCATGTCTGCGTCAGGTTTTGAAACGAAAAGTACAACATCACTATCGGCCGCTGCGGTTTCTATCTCGGATGCGCCGCTTATCACTGTGTCCGACTCGTGAATCCCGGCTTCTCGAAGCTTTTTCCCAACAAGTGGGTTAGAATCGCTGCAGACTGCTCCCGAGATTCTTATCTCGGAATCGGTTTGAGAAATTATTGACCGTCCAAATCTACCTGTGGCCCCGACCACGCATAGATCAATAGCCGTCGTAAGACCATCCCTCCAAGTACCGATCATTTGTCAGTCGCTCGGCCACATCGATGTCAAAAAAGGTGGCCAGTGGTTCAAAGACTTCGGGATGTTGTTCGTGAACTTTTCTCGCTTGATCCAGAACGATTTTGAGTCCTTGCTTCGTCATTTTTCCGAGGGGGCGCCTTAGCGGTCCTCCCGGCATTCCCAGGATGCCCATGAGCGTCTTTATCGGAAGCGGATTTCGAGCTTTGAATGGTACTGGTCCTCGGNNAGTGCGAACTGACACATTTCCTGCACGCTCTTGGGCGCCACATTTGAGACCACAGAAATTACTCCCGAGCACTTGATTTCGGGGTCTAGCATCATTTGCAGCGTTTTGTCATCGTCACCGGACAAGATGCTGAAATCGCTACCGCACAGCTTTCGGATTAATTTCATGTTGTTGAAATCGCCAGTTGCTTCTTTGACCGCGCAGATGTTCCTGTACCGTTCGTTGGCCATGGCCAAGTCTTGAGGAAGAAGTTGTGTTCCGCTTCTGCCCGGTATTATGTATGGAATAACTCGGACTTCTGGAAAAGCCGCTGCCACAGGCTCCAGATATTCTCTTCGAACCTCCAAAGAGCTGGGGCCATTATAATATGGGTCGACCAAGAGCACATCTCTGATTCCCATATCGAACGCGGTTTTCGTTCCTTCAAGACTTTCTGTTGTGTTGTTGCTTCCCGTGCTTGCGATCACGGTCACCTTCGAGCCCACGGCGTCAAAAGTCGATCGGAACGCTTCATTATGTTCCTTCCATGTCAATGTCGGGCTTTCTCCAGTTGTGCCGACACTTACAATGCCTGAGATTCCGTACTTGGCTTGGAATTCAGATAGGAGACGTAGATTTTCGAATTCGATTTGGCGGCTATCTTGAGTGAAGGTTGTCACGATTGCAGTGAAGGCGCCCGTGTATACTGGGTTCATGAAAGTCCGCAGACCTAAAGAGATATATTAAAGAATTACGCATTACGTAACATGATTACGTTTTTCGTAGTTTGCAGGTGATCCGGTTGGATGGTATTGACGCTGAAATACTCAAGATTCTACGGCGGGAAGCCAGGACTACCAACAGTGACATCGCAAAGACAGTGAGCTTGACTGAAGGTGCTGTAAGAAACAGGATAAGGCACCTCGTAGAAAGCGGTGTCATAAAGAGGTTTACGATAGAAACAGAGCCTGATCAGGTTGAGGCGATAGTACTAATCAAGACGCAGACTAGGGCAAGCAGGGATATTCTGAAAAGAATACGGAAGTTCACCAATAGGCTTTTCGAAACTTCTGGAGAATATGATGTTGCCACTTACCTCAGTGCGCAAAGCGTTGATGAAATCAACGGAACGATTGACAGAGTGCGGCGCGTGAGTGGGGTGATTTCGACGCTCACGCTGCTGAAGATGGCGGAGGACCAATCTGAGTCATGAAGAACTCTCTNNGCGCCGCCACGGAGTTCGAATTCCTCGGAGCCAGCACTTGACTTCGTTGATGTCGAGTCCTACACACCGTAAACCAGCGTGCGACTCACACTACACTCGGTGAGGAAGAAACTAATTCAACAAGTTTTTGGGCGCCAAAATTTCCACTGGACCGCCAGGCTTTGCCGAACTTCATAGTCAGCAGTACCAAAGACAGATAAACTCAGGGTTCACCATCTCGCGAATGGAGGATTGAAAGAAAATGACTAATGCTACAAAACCTCTACTGATGTACTCAGCGATTGCAGCGCTTCTTCTCGGCATTCTGACGTTCATCTTCCCCTACATCATGGATGCAGGGAACATGATGGTCAGACCGAGCTGGTTCAAGACCCACCCCGGCGGAGTCGTCGGATGGTTCTGGGGCCCAGCAGATCCGTCGCTAGGACTCTATGCACCGTTCTGGACTTTCGCTGTTGGTCTAGTCATCGTCGGGTTAGTGCTGACAGGCATATCTTATGCCGTCAAGAGCTAAACCAACTTTCAGAGAGTGATCAGATTTGGCAGCTAAATCCAAAAATAGATTATACATCTTCGGAACTCCCATCGCTTGGATCGCAGTATACGGGGCACTCGTGGGTGTCACCTCGCTTGTGCCGATATTGCCGTACGCGGGCGGCGGTGGCTACTGGCCTCTGGCAACTGTGATCGCANNCGATCGGCGGCGCGGTTGCCGCTTTCATCGGAGGAATCATCGGCATGTTCATAGCCCCACCAGCCTTCCCGCTGGGAATAGTCGACGCCATCGCGGTTGTCTTGATACCAGAAATCTTCGTCGCATTGGCATTCAACGTCAAGAAATACAGATGGGCCTTTCTCGGTTGGCAAGCACTAATGACGGCCATCTTCTTCGTAGTACTATTCGTCTACCCAGGAGTTGTCGGCGGATGGCCGCCGATTCCTACAGCGAACTTCTTCCTCGCGACAATATACTACTGGCTACTGCCCACCATCGTGCTCGCGTCACCTCTAGGATCCAAGTACGTCTATGAATGGTCGAGAAGCTCGGACGTGAAGCAGCGATCTATCGGCGTCTTCTTAGGCAGTTGGATGGCAATGAACTCGTGGTACATTTCGCCATCATTCTGGTTGTACTGGATTCTCTTCGCGTTCCCATCAGCATTACTATATCTGATGGCGTGGGGCATCTACACGTGGTACATGCCACTCTTCGGATTGGTACTTTCGCTGATCGCAGTTCCCATCATAGAGGCTCTTAGAAGAAGTGGAATGGCTAAACCACCAAACGTGCTGTGGTAAAATCTCCTTTTTCCCTTTTTTTCTTGGGAATCCCATTAGTTCTGAGCGCCCAACTCAAATTGGGTGAGAACTAGAATGAATGACTCAATAGTGGACGTTCAGGATCTTTCTTTCGCTTATCCGGATGGTTCGAAAGCTCTCGTCAAGATTAACCTGAAGGTCACTCGAGGCGAGATAGTTGCTATTATGGGGGCGAATGGCGCGGGCAAGACCACCCTTTGCCATCACCTGACAGGTGTGATTCCGAACATCTACCAAGGCACAACCGAAGGAAAGGTGGTCGTCGTTGGGATGGACGTTTATGAGCATCCGGTATACGAACTGGCGCAGAAAATCAGTTTTGTGACACAAGACCCAGAGGGCCAACTCATCAACCCAGATGTCTTGATGGAGGTTGCATTTGGATCTGAGAACCTGGGCGTACCACGGGAAGAAATTATGAGGAGGGCGAAATGGGCCCTCGAAGCGGTCGGGCTCCAAGGATTAGAATCACGTAACCCATCCGAACTGTCGGGTGGCCAGAAACAGCGCCTCGTGCTCGCTGCGGGACTAAGTATGCAACCGGAGCTCCTCGTACTCGACGAACCCACCTCTCAACTCGACCCCATAGGCACTACTGAAGTGCTCACTTCCCTTGTCGATCTCAAGAAAAAATACAACATGACCACGATACTCACGACGCACGCCTCCGAAGAGATGTTTGGATTCGCTGACCGCGTAATTGTTCTAAGCAAAGGGGAAGTTGTAGGCCAAGGCACCCCCAGAGAAGTCTTCTCCCAAGTCGAACTACTCGACAAGGCTGGAGTACAGGTCCCGCAGATCGCCCTACTCGGACACAGAATAGCTCCCAGCCAACCCGCTCCAATGACGATCGCCGAGGGCAAGAAACTGATTGGGGACATGATCGACCGGAAGATATTGCATCCGCGAGCAATCTCCAAGAACCGCACATCCCTCCCAGAGGGGGAAGTTGTGCTCGAATGCCAGGACCTGACATTCACGTATCCAGGCTTCCCACCTGTTGCCGCATTGAGGAACGTGAACCTGAAGATTCGAAAAGGCGAAATGGTCGGAATCATTGGACAAAACGGGTCAGGCAAAACTACCCTTGTCAAGCAGTTTCTTAATCTGATTAAACCAACAAGCGGCCGTGTCCTCCTCGAAGGGAAGAACATCAAGGATTTCACAACAGGGGAACTCGCAAGCTCAATAGGACTTGTGCTTCAGAATCCAGACGAACAGTTGTTCACCATATCATGCCAGAAAGAAGTCGAGTTCGGGCTGCGAAACCTGAAACTCCCAGAGGCGGAGATCAAGAGTAGAACAGATGAGGCTTTGGGTTTCGTAGGTCTCAGCGAGCAGTGGGACACGTTCCCATTCAGGCTTAGCTTCGGAGATCGGAGGAGTCTCACCGTGGCAGCTGTAATCGCAATGCGCCCGAAAGTTGTGATCATGGATGAACCCACAACTGCACAGGATTACCTCGGGAGACATAGAATTGCGAAGCTGGCGAGAAAGTTGAACGAGGCGGGGCATACGGTCATTATGATAACTCACGACATGAACCTGATCACGCAATACTCCGACAGGACTGTGGTAATGGTTAACGGCGAGGTTCTACTGGATGGGCCTACCTCCAAAGTCTTCTCGGACATTGAGACGCTGAAGAAAGCGTTCATCAAACCGCCCTCGATCGCTTTGTTGGATAAGGAACTCGAGCCGTACGGCGTTCCGCAGGGAATCCTGACTGTGGATTCAATGATCGACTCACTTAGCACGGAAGGGGGCTAGAATGGCCAGCCTAGAGTATGTTAGAAAGGAAACTCCGATTCACGGGCTGCAAGCGATAACCAAAATGCTCCTCGTACTGGCAAGCTTCGCCGTCAGCTTCTTCGCATTAGACTTCCTTCTCCTAGGAGTGTGGATAGCCTTCCTGATCTGCTGGTGGATTCTCGCGGGAATCGAGATCAGAAGACTCGGCGTGATCCTGAAAGTGCTCCTCGGAACATACCTATTCTTTGTACTT
>PMBQ01000152.1 GCA_003152955.1 Candidatus Bathyarchaeota archaeon | reverse complement strand
CGCTTCGGGAAATCGTTCTGCCAGAAAAGAGCATCCAGTTGCCAATGAACGGATGAGTTAGGCAGCTCCACATTTTCGGCCAATGCCAAGACTTGGCGGTCAATCTCTGTTTCTTCTCCAACCGTCATTCGCGCAACAATTTCGCCTGCGAACCCGTTTTCGCGAATCTCATTGACGTTCTTCAAGACCCGATCGTATGTTCCATGCCCTCTGTAGTAATCTGTCAGCGACTTGTCTCCGTCCAAGGAGACAAAAACTGATTGAAATTTGTTAACATATTTCACGTCCATCCTGTTAAGCAATAGACCGTTAGTCTGCATCACGAATCGCGCGCTAGGCATTGCATCCATTATCTGTTCCATTCTCCGCATTTGAAGCAAAGGTTCGCCTCCATAGAATATGAGGAGAGGACTTGGATCGCCGAGTAGGAAGCTTCGGAGGGTCTGAATGCTATACTCGATTACTTTCGGCGTCGAATAGTCGATCTTAAGGCCGTGAAAATCGCTCCCAAAATCTTCGCATGACTTACCGTAACAGTACCTGCACTGAAGATTGCAGTTCGTGTTGAGTGTCAGATAGAAGTTCAATGACAGGACTCTTCCTGTGTGCAGACAACTAATAATTACTCCGGGCGGGAAGAGCTTCGACGCTGGGGTAAACGGACTGCATCCTGGCAACTATCAAAGAGTCAAGCTTGAGAGGTAGCCTCTAAGATGCCACTTGAACAACGAAAGATTCCAACAGGCTGCCCCAGCCTGGACAGGTTGCTCCGCGGAGGCTTCAGCAGGGGAGAAGTCACTTTGATCTACGGTGAGGCTGCGACTGGGAAGACGACTGCTGTGATCCAAGCAGCAACATCCGCGGCTAGGATAGGGTTGAAGGTTCTCTACGTCGACTCGGACCACTCATTCACCCAACAGAGATTTCAACAAATCGCCAGAACGGAGTTCCAAGCAGCGAGCGAATTGATAATGCTCTTTCTTCCAGAGACCTTTGCTCAACAAAGGACTCTCGTTGAATCTTTTGAAAACTACGTTACACCAAATCTAGGTCTGGTGATTCTTGACTCAACGTCTTCGCTCTACCGTGCCGCCTTCTCAGGAGCTGAAAGTATCTTCACGCTCAATCGAGACCTCACCAGACAACTAGCTTACCTTGAAGAACTATGCACTTCAAGTAAAGTCGCATGCATCGTAACGAGCCAAGTCCACGCCCGCCTCACACCTCCTTTGGGAGATGTTGAGCCCGTGGCGCGGCGTGCGCTCTTTCATTTTCCGAGTACAATTCTGAGACTCCGGAACACTCCCAGAAAAGGTGTCAAGGAATTTGATCTTGAACGAATTGAAGGATCGGAGGCTGGCGGAGAAAGTTGCCTAGTCGCCCTAAGTGACAACGGCCTACAGGATGTGCGAACCTAAGCCTTATCTCGACCCACATGACGTTACCGGGGTCCTTCTTGGTTTGTGAGCTCGTTGTGGCCATCGGTGCAAGATTGGGTATACGCGATATACATTCTTTTGCCAGTCTACTGCACAAATGGGGCCCCAGTCATTTTTGGGGGAGGTAGGCCAATCGATTCTGGCAGATCACTTCCAGATGGACAAAGGATATTGGGTGATCACAAAACGATTCGGGGCTTTGTGAGTGGTCTGATAGTCGGAGCTGTGGTGGGCGTATTCGAATCGTTTTTTCTGGCTCAGAATCTGTTACCCGTTGCGATTCTGGCTTCTCTAGGTGCTTTGCTTGGGGATATGGTCGGGGCTTTCGTGAAGAGAAGGTTCATGATCAAGCCCGGTGGACCTTTTCCTGTCCTTGATCAATTGGATTTCGTAATAGGCGCGGTACTGCTGGTTTCGATTGTTTCCGAAGTGAGTTTGGGAACTGCTGTGATAGTTCTCTTGGTGACGCCACCGATTCATTTCTTAACGAATCTTGGCGCGTATCTCTTGGGGCTAAAGTCGACCTATTGGTGAAAGGCTGTTTCAACCGCCAATTTTCTGGGTTATTAGAGCATTGGAATAGAATACTACTAGCAAGACTGTGAGAGTGCCCAGTATCAATAGTAGGTAGGCGTTGCGTGGTCTATATGCAAATCTCGTACTGCGGAGTAGCATGTACAATCCTACCAGACCGAGCATGTAAAGAAAAGCCGCGATCAGACTTTCGTTCAGAGTCTGCTGCCCCAGCGTTCCCTTGATTAAGACCGAGTATCCAGTAGTGGTTGGAAGCAGCGAGATCGGAGAGTTTGTCAGGTCGTAGATCCCCCCTGCGAGGATGAATCCTACAATCGTAACAACCAATATCGCCAAAACGGAGGTTGATGGCTTCCGCCTTGAAGCGGGTCCCCTGAAAATGCGCAGCGTATAGCCGAGGTTGCCAAACGCGCGCTGCAACTTCCAAGGCAACTTTTGGAGTTTGATTCGAAGCCCTTCGAGCATCTTCCACGGCACTCGAAACTGGAAACAACCACGAGGCTAAAATAGCTTACCTTGCCTCTGGCTGGAGCGGCTTGCGAGGTACGTGATTGCCGCAGAAGATCTTCTGTGCTGAATGTGGTTCAATCCTATATCGTGGTCTCGAGTTGGAGACGCCTGCGAAGATCATTCAGCGTCGTAATGGCCTTTGTCCCCAGTGTAAGAAGAAGCTTGACTTTGACACTGAGAAAGTCAAGATAGCTCGATTCGATGAGCAGGCCAGTTAGGCATGTTTTCTAGTCGCGATTTTTTCCGCAGATAGGAGTATGTTGATGCGTTTTGGCAAAGGCCGTGCAGCTGCAAGCTTTTCATGAGAAGAACGGTCATCTAACCGAGTTCGCAGGCTTTACTCTGCCTCTCTGGTTCAAGGGCATAATTGCTGAATCATTGGCAGTAAGAAACGCCGCGGGCATATTCGATGTTAGTCATATGGGTCGGGCAATCATAACTGGTAAGGACTCACAGAAGCTCCTTGATCACATCACGACCAATGATGTGGCTTCACTCCAAAATCAACAGGGACAGTACTCGTTAATCTGCAATGATAAGGGAGGGATCGAGGACGACGTGCTGGTCTTCCGTCTACAAAATCAGGAATACCTTATCGTGTACAACGCGGGAAATCGAGTGAAAGACTACGATTGGATTATCAAGAATTCCAGTGGACTCGACGTTGAGGCGGATGATGTGTCAGAGAACGTTGCAATGTTCGCTGTTCAAGGGCCAGAGGCACGGGAGTTAGTGCAGAATTTGAGTAGCGACAAACTTCTTGGTTTACCTCGATTCGGGTGTTCGTGGGCCAAACTTGCAGGGTTCAAAACCCTAATTTCAAGAACAGGATACACCGGAGAGGACGGCTTCGAGAT